>JAFOIT010000003.1 GCA_017420585.1 Solobacterium sp. | reverse complement strand
GTCAGGAACCGCCCCGGGCCGAATACCAGCAGGGAAACAACCGAGGACACCAAACCAATCAGGGCCGGAATATGCGTTATTGCCGTCAGCCACTGTTCGGTAAAGACCGTCACAAACAGGGCCGTCATGGAGAATTCGATGCCGGCCGTATTGAACGGCAGGACTTCCCCGAGCAGGACGCCGAGGACCGTGCCGCCGATCCACCAGATATGGTTGAACATGGACACGAAGAACCGGTAGCGGCTTGCATCACAGCCTTCCGGCAGATCATCCGTGCAGACCAGTGAGTATGTTTCATCCGTCAGGGTATAGATCATATAGGTCTGTCCGGCCCCGGCATGCCGGTACCGGTCCAGCATGGAGATGCCGTAAAACAGGTGCCGGGCGTGCACCATGAGGGTGGTCAGGGCTGCCGTAATCAGCGAGGCCCCGGACGACAGCAGGCCGACCGTCACAAACTGCATTGAGCCGCCGTAGATGAATATGCTCATCGCGATGCCCGTCCACCACGGAAACCCGCTCCGCTGGCAGAGCAGGCCAAAGCCGGTCGCGAGTACGACATAACCGGTCATGACCGGGATGGTAGCCCGGAAAGCGGCCGGCAGGCTGCGGTCTTTCATTTTACGTTTCTCCTGAATCATTGCAATTCATTATACATGAATATATCTTTCCGCAAGTAAAAAACCCCGGGTTCCGGGGTTTGACAGTTCCGTTACGGCCTGGGTGCCTCTGTTTTCAGCACCGCGTATTCCAGTTCATCCCGCCAGGAGACAATCCCTTGTTTCACATACCGGCACTTTTCCCGGTAGTGTGCCTCCTGACGCATGAATTTCTCCAGAACCCTGCGGGAACGGATATTATCCGGATGGCACAGTGCGTTAACCCGGTGCAGGCCCAGCACGTCAAAACAGTATGTGATCAGGGCAGCCGTCATCTCCGTGGCATAGCCCTTGTCCCATTCTTTTTCCAGCAGGAGCCAGCCGACCATGCCGGTATCGGTATCCGCGTCAATCTGGATATGACTGCGGCCGATCTTCTCCCCGGTGTCCTTCCGGATGACCGCGAACTCGTAGTTCATGACCGGATCCGCCTGCCAGTCCCGCAGGATCCGCTCCAGGCGGGCCCGGGAAGCTTCCATATCCTCCAGGTCGAATGGCATATACCGCATGATCTCTTCATTCGAATACAATTGATTCAGCAGTTCCGCGTCATCTGCGCCGAACGGCCGCATTAGCAGTCTTTCCGTTTCAATCATAGCCTGTTCCTCCGTTTTTCCTCACTGCATATTATAACGGATAAAGAAAATGACAGTTCATCACTGTCATTTTTTCTGCTTATGCCCGGCCTTCGATGAAGTTGACGGCCGCAATCGCCGCTTCCGCCCCGTCTGCCGCTGCCGTGGTCACCTGGCGCACCCTCTTGGTCCGGCAGTCACCGGCAACGAAGATGCCCCTCGTCTTTGTCAGGACGCTGTCCCTTGCCACGACGTAGCCGCGCTCATCAAGATCCAGAAGCTCCCTGAAGGCGTTGTTCTGGGGCACCGTGCCGATGGCCACAAACAGGCCGTCAACCATGATCTCCTTCGGCTCCCCGTCCTGTTCGATCCGGACCCCGGTCAGTTCTTCATCACCGATGAGCCCGGTGACTTTGACATTGCACAGAATCTCAACATTGTCCTTTGCCCGCAGCCGTTCCTGCATTTTGGCTTCGCCGGTAAGGAACGGCATATCCTGCAGGATATACAGTTTCTTTACCAGGCCCGCCAGCATGACTGCCTCGACCAGGGCACTGTTGCCGCCGCCGACCAGGGCGACCGTGCGGTCTTTGTAGAACGCCCCGTCGCAGACCGCGCAGAACGACTCGCCGTTGCCGATGAACTTCTCCTCTTCCGGAAGGCCAAGGTGCCGGTGTGCCGCCCCTGTTGCCAGAATAACCGCTTTGGCTTCATAGCGGTCACCGGTATCGGTCACAGCCACCTTATAATCACCGTGATCCTCCAGGGAAATGACTTCGCCGAACTCAATTTCCGCCCCCTGCGTCAGGGCCTGGTCAACCATCTTGTCAGCGAACTCCGCACCGGAAATGCTGGTGAAGCCCGGGATATTCTCAATCTCCGGCGACAGTGTGATCTGTCCGCCGGCAGTTTCCTTTTCGAGCACGAGTACAGACTTCGCTGCCCTTGCGGCATAAACCGCCGCGGTAAGACCGGCGGGGCCGCCGCCGATGATAATCAAATCGTACATGTTATCTCCTTAATAAAATCGTGACCAGCCGCTTTGACTGGCCACGATCCGTTTTGCATTTCTCAGCTCAGCTTGGACAGATATTTTCTGATTTCAGAAACACCGGTATAGCGGCTGACGGCCTTGTCACCGTTCATGACAACCAGGGTCGGCGCCTGCTTGATGCCGAGTTCCCTGGCTTCAGCCGGGTTCTGATCGGCGTATACCTTGTCAAACGCAATGCCGCGCTTGGTCATGTCCGCCGCGACGATCTTGCAGTTCGGGCAGGTTGTTGTGGCAAACAGCTTCAGCCCTGTCGCACCGGCTGCTTCAGCAGTCTCAAGGCCGACGGCCGGGGCCGCTTCCGCCTGCTCAATCACAGCTTCGGCCTTTGCGGCAGTATCGCCCGCGACCGCCTGGAATTCAGGAACTTTTTCCCAGACTTTCTTTTCGAAGTCGGAGACCGGACGGGATTCCAGGCCTTCTACCCGGTATACCTTACGGTCCTTGAATTCCTGCGACTTGCCGGCATTCCAGTTCTTGACCGGCCGGTAGTAGCCTGTGATCCGGGAGTAGACTTCCGTCTCAGCGCCGCAGTGCGGGCACTTCCAGACTTCCCCGCTCAGATAGCCGTCATTCGGGCAGATCGAGTAGGTCGGGCTCATCGTATAATACGGCAGCTTATAGTTTTCGGAGATCTTGCGCACCAGGGTGGCAGCGCTGCGCCAGTCGCTCAGCCGTTCACCCAGGAAGGCATGGAAGACCGTACCGGATGTGTACAGGGTCTGGAACTGGTCTTCGATGTCCAGGGCGCTGAAGATATCATCCGTATAGCCGACCGGCAGGTGGCTGGAGTTCGTGTAGTACGGGGTGCCGTTCATGTTGGCGGTGATGATGTCCGGATACTGTTCCTGGTCATGCTTGGCCAGCCGGTAGCTGGTGCTTTCTGCCGGGGTGGCTTCCAGGTTGTACAGGTCACCATACAGCTCCTGGTAGTCAGACAGTTTTTCCCGCATGTGGTTCAGGACTTCCACCGTGAACTTCTGGGTTTCCTCATGGGTCAGGTCCTTGCGCAGCCAGGCAGCGTTGAGGCCGACTTCATTCATGCCGATCATGCCGATCGTGCTGAAGTGGTTGTTGAAGGTGCCCAGATACCGCTTTGTATACGGATACAGGCCGGCATCGAGCAGCTTTGTGACAACGTCACGCTTGATCTTCAGGGACCGGGCGGAGAGATCCATGATCCGGTCAAGACGCTTGTAGAACTCTTCCGGGGTCTTGGACAGGTAGGCAATCCGCGGCAGGTTGATGGTTACGACACCGACCGAACCGGTGCTTTCGCCGCTGCCGAAGAATCCGCCGCTCTTCTTGCGCAGTTCCCGCAGGTCGAGACGCAGACGGCAGCACATGGAGCGGACATCGCTCGGTTCCATGTCAGAATTGACATAGTTGGAGAAATACGGGGTGCCGTACTTGGCTGTCATCTCAAACAGCAGGCGGTTGTTCTCTGTTTCAGACCAGTCAAAGTCCCGGGTAATGGAATAGGTCGGGATCGGGTACTGGAAGCCGCGGCCGTTGGCATCGCCTTCAATCATCAGCTCAATGAACGCCTTGTTGACCATGTCCATCTCAGCCTTGCAGTCCTTGTACTTGAAGTCCATTTCCTTCCCGCCGACAATCGCCGGCAGTTCGGCCAGGTCAGCCGGTACTGTCCAGTCCAGGGTAATGTTGGTGAACGGTGCCTGGGTGCCCCAGCGGGACGGTGTATTGACACCGTAAATGAACGACTGGATTTCCTGCTTGACCTCTGTATAGGACAGGTGATCCGCCTTGACGAACGGGGCCAGATAAGTGTCAAAGCTGGAGAAAGCCTGGGCACCGGCCCATTCGTTCTGCATGATGCCGAGGAAGTTGACCATCTGGTTGCACAGGGTGGACAGATGCTTGGCCGGGGCCGAAGTGATCTTGCCCTGGATGCCCCCGAGGCCTTCCTGGATCAGCTGCTTGAGCGACCAGCCGGCACAGTAGCCGGTCAGCATGCTCAGGTCATGAATATGGATATCCGCGTTGCGGTGGGCATCGGCGATTTCCTTGTCATAGACTTCGCTCAGCCAGTAGTTGGCTGTGATCGCACCGCTGTTGGACAGGATCAGGCCGCCCACCGAATAGGTAACGGTGGAGTTTTCCTTGACCCGCCAGTCCAGCGCTTTCAGGTAGCTGTCAACGAGCTTCTTGTAGTCCAGTGTCGTTGTCGCAATATTACGGATATTTTCCCGCTGCTTGCGGTACAGAATGTAAGCCTTGGCCACATCCGCATAGCCGGCGTTGCTGAGCACCTTTTCCACGGAGTCCTGAATGTCTTCAACGGTGATCCGGCCGTCCTTGATTTTCGGCTCGAAATCACTCGTGACCTGCAGGGCAATCATATCCAGAACTGTCTGGTTATACTGCCTCTCGCATGCATCGAATGCCTTCTGCACGGCATTGCTGATTTTGCGGACATCAAACTCCGCCAGTGACTCATCTCTTTTTACTACCTTGTACATATAATTACCCTTCCTTTAATCCCCTGAATTCGGTGCCGGGCAGAATTTCCGCCACGGCCTGCCGCAGTTCCCTCATTTCTGCGGCGCTGTATGCCGTCCAGCCGGGCTGGATGACATTTTCACTTTCTGTATACTGCTGCAGATAATAGTGCTTCGCCCCTTTGATCCAGGCAGCGATATCGAGCAGATCCTGCCGGTCATGCAGTTCCCTCACCACCGTGGTGCGGAACTCGTAGTCCGGCGCCTGCGCCATGATGATCTTCCGGGATTCCTCGATCAGTTCCGGCGCAAAGTTTTCGCGGTTGATGCCCGCGGTCCGGGCATACTTGTCCGGCGTGTTCTTGATATCCATGGCCACGTAGTCGATCAGCCCGGTATCCAGCAGATGCCGCAGCTTGTCCGGATAGTAGCCGTTGGTATCCAGTTTGACGAGGTAACCCATCTTTTTAATATCCCGGATGAAGTCCTCCAGGCCTTCCTGCAGCAGGGGTTCCCCGCCGCTGATGCACACCCCGTCCAGCAGTCCCTTCCGTTTTTCCAGGTACTCCATGACTTCCTCCGGATCGAAGAAGTCGTAGTTTTCCGGAATGAAGACCAGGTCCTTGTTGTGACAGAACGGACACTTGAAGTTACAGCCGGAAGTGAAGATGGTCGCGGCGACCTTGCCGGGATAGTCCAGCAGGGTCATCTTCTGCATCCCGCCGATCCGTACCCCGGAGTAACGCGGCTCCGGCACCAGATACATGCGGCTGTTGACACAGACTCTCTCAAGCATCTCCTCGAACAGGTCGATATCCACATCCTGGCCCAGCCGGCGCCGCAGTTCATTGCGGTATTCATACAGCGGCGGCATGATTTCCGTTGCCTTCTGCGTCGTGTACAGGCGCTTGACCCGGCGGTCGTTTTCATCCGTCTGGGTCTGCACATAACCCTGTTCAATCAGTTTCTGGATGCTCTTGGTCGTCGTCCCCTTGTCCACTTCGCCGATCCGGGATACTTCCTGCATGGAGATGCCCTCATTCTCATTGATGAAGAACAGGAACATCAGCTGGCCGCTGCCGATATCGTACTGGGCCAGCGCTTTGTCAAAGAATTTCTGCATGTTCCTGTATAGAACAGACAGGTTGATCAGGAAGTTGTTCTGCTCTGCTGACATGGCATTTCCTCCGGTCGGTATGGCGGCGCTGTTTAAAATAGTTGGATTTCCTACTTTTGCTTCCATGCAGAATGATAACGCCGAAATCCGGTTCTGAAAAGACCAAATTTCAAGTTATTTTCTGCACAAATCCGGGAAATCCTGCCACTTGCAGAAAGGACGTTTCAAAGCCCCGATTTTATCGCCATTTCCTGACTTTTATTTCCCATTTTCCCAAATCCGGCATTTTGTCCGGGATTCCGCAGAAGTCTGTTCATGATAGGAACAGAACAACGATTTCTTTATAATAGTTGGTGACAGTAAAAGGAGATGGCGTATGTCTGAACTGCAGTTTGTCTTTGTGCACGGACTGTCCGGCTGGGGCAGTTACGATGATAATTACCGGAAAATGCCCTACTGGGGCATGCGGGGCGGTGACCTGATGGTTTACCTGCGCAGTCAGGGATATATCTGTTACGCGGCTTCCGTGGCTCCGGCGGGAAGTGCCTGGGACCGGGCCTGTGAACTGTATGCCCAGCTGGCCTGCACCCGCACTGATTACGGCAAGGCGCACAGCACTGCTTTTCGGCATGAGCGCTTCGGGCGGGACTTTACCGGCCGGCC
>JAFOIT010000021.1 GCA_017420585.1 Solobacterium sp. | reverse complement strand
TCATCCTGGCGGGTCAGCTCGATCTTGCCGATAAGGACATCTTCCGCGTAAATTCCGAAGCAGATAAACGGCTGGCCGGCGTTGTTCCCGGTGCGGATCACCTCCAGATACCGGGATGTCTCCGCCTCCGGCAGCGGGACAGGCAGCTGTACCAGGCAGTAACGCTGGTTCACCTGCGCGTACAGATCATTCAGCGCCGTGCTGTCATTTGCCGGGAACGGCTTCAGCCTGACTGTCATTTCGTATGTTTCTCAAACCATTCCGTGATCTCGTTGAGGCGTCTGAGCCGGTGGACCGGCTTGCCGGAACGGGACAGTTCGTGGTTTTCCCCGTGGAAGATCACCATGCGGGTCTCCACACCCTTGTTGGCCAGGGCCTGCATCATCTGCATGCCTTCCGGCAGCGGGCACCGGTAATCCTCGTCGCTGTGGATAAACAGCGTCGGGGTGACGGCGTTCTCCGCGTATTTCAGCGGTGAATGATCCCAGAATTTTTCCGTGTCGCGGTACGGGTTCTGCACATCATTCTGATCCGTGCCGAACCAGAGTCCGATGTCGCTGATGAAGGCCATCGATACCCAGTTGGAGATGGAGCGCTGGCTGGCCGTGCAGCAGAACCGGTCTGTATGGCCGATGATCCAGTTGGCCATGAAGCCGCCATAGGAACCGCCGGTCATGCACACCCTGTCCTGATCGATGCACGGGTAAGCCTGCAGTACTGCGTCCGTGAAGTCCATCAGGTTCAGGTAGTCCACATACCCGTATTCCCCGCGGATATCCGCGAAGGCATCCCCGCGGCCGTCGCTGCCGCGGATGTTGGTGAAGAAGACGATATATCCCTTGCCGGCCCAGACCTGCATCTCATGGAAAAAGTTCTCACCGTAGACCCCGCGCGGGCCGCCGTGCACATCCAGCACGGCCGGGTATTTTTTCTTCGGATCAAAGCCCTGCGGCAGCAGCACCCAGCCCCGCAGCAGCTGGCCTTCACTCTCATAGTCCAGGACCTGCGGCTCAGCCACATAGGTGTCCTGCATCAGCGGCTTGTTGTGTGCGGTCAGGCATTTGACCTGTTTTCCTTCCCGGGTGCACTCATAGATTTCCATCGGGCCGCTTGGATCGGTCAGCACGAAGGCAATCTTCTTATCTGTCGCGTCCAGCATGGATACCGAGCCGCGGGCCCGGTAGAGAACCCGGTGTTCAAAACTGCTGTCATAAGCCCAGATTTCCGTGTGGTCCTGCTCGGTGGCCAGGGTGATATACGTGTCATCCAGCACAGCTGCCTGCCTGCCGCCGCCCAGCACGGTGTCGCCGGAAACGGTATTGTGCAGGGAACGCTCCGGCTTTTTGATGCGGATGGCTTGTCCGTCCTTCAGTTCGGTAAAGGCTTCGGTTTCCAGCCGCCCGTATTCCTTATGATCTGACGCAAAGGCAAACAGCCGGCCGGCCAGCACAAACGGGTCGGACCAGTGCAGATCCTTTTTCTTGTATAATGTGCGGACTTTCATCGTTTCCGCATCCAGCGCGTAAACCCTGTTTTTGCGCTCCAGCTTCATCTTCCGCTCGGTCCCGGTCCAGTAAATCATACCGTCCTGGACCCGCATGCTTTCCAGATCAAAGTACGGCGCGGTGATCCTTCTGAGCCGCAGTTCCGGTTCCGTCTGCACGATGAACAGTGCCCTTCTGCGCCCGTTGACAAAACCGGCACCGTTGGCCCAGTACGGCAGTTCATCAATGACCTGGTAATCCTTGCCGGCCTTCAGCTCCTGCAGTTTGGCGGCTCTTTCTTCCGCGCTGTCCAGGTGCGTATCCGGATCTGCCGCAATGATCACGGCCGTAGCAGCATAGACACCGTCCTTAACTTTCTTCATTTCCTGCAGGGCCAGCGGCAGCTGCAGCCAGGGCATCGCTTCCCCGCCGGTCACGTCCAGCCGGAACAGTTCGCACATGCCGGCTTCTTCCGCCTCGGTGCGCCGCTTCAGGATCAGATGTGTGTCATCATCCCAGCCGACAATTGCCGCGTCAAGCGAGGCTGTCAGCTGTTTCGGCTTTCCTTTTTCGATCAGCCAGATATCGCGGCGGTATGTGTTCTTCTTCACATCGCAGCAGGCCAGCTGGTACGCCAGATACCGGCCGCCGGGGCTGTACTGCAGGTTTTCGATAAAGCGGTACTTCAGCAGATCTTCCACCTGTACGGTTTTCATTTCTTTTCCTCCTGTTTTTTCAGTTCGATAAGCTTGAAGGTCATGACAATGGTTTTGGCATCGGTGATCCCGCCGTCCATGACGGCATCCCGCAGTTCATCCAGGGACATCGAGGCAACCTCCAGATATTCATCCTTATCCAGCTGCTGGCCGGTATGCGCACCTTTCCGGCACGCGTACATATGGATGATCTCGGAATCATACGCGCCGGTCGGCACCATCTTTCCGAGGTACCGGAAATCAACACCCTCATACCCGGTTTCCTCACGGATTTCCCGGGCCGCCGTAGTCACCGGGTCTTCGCCTTCTTCCCGTTTGCCGGCCGGGTATTCGATCATCAGGCAGCGCTGGGCATAGCGCCACTGGGTCACCACAAAGAACCGGCCCTCTTCATCTTCCATCGCGACCGCCACGCCGCCGGGATGATCCACCACGACCCGCAGGGCATGATTTCCTGAGGGCATCAGGGCATCATCCTCATACACCTTGACAACCGGGCCTTCGTAGCGCAGCCGGCGGTTACACGTTTTTTCGATCAGTTCCATGTCAGTTATCCCCTGTTCTATATGGATCATTATAGTACAGAGGTACATAAAAACCCGGAATCAGGATCCGGGTTTTGTTCAGATCATCATGCTTTCCGCTTCTTCCGGGGTGAAGATGCCGGCATAGCAGGACGGTCTGCCGGTCACCTTCGACCAGTTGCGGTCCCCGGTTTCATAGTGCCACCACTCACTGGCCAGGTTGGTGAAACCGGCTTCAGTCATAATGTGGTACAGCAGCCGGCGGTTGTCCCGGACCGTTTCATCTGCATCGTTCTGTTCGAACCAGGTTGTTTCCGTACGGTCCGTAAAGGCGTCAAATTCCGTACCCATGGCCAGCAGCCCGTCCGGTCCGGCAATGGTCAGGTCAATTGCCCCGCCGGTGGTGTGGGCCGGCGGATATGTCCTGTCCGCCACCGGGTCCGCCACAAACTGCGATATGAACTCGGCCTGCTCGGCCGGGCTTTTTTCCGCCAGATGAAACTCCTCGATAATCACATCCCGGTAATAGGTATACAGTTCCTGCTGCAGGGCAAAGGGGCGCCACGCATCCCAGATGACAAAGCGGCAGCCTTCCGGCAGGAGTGTCTTCGCTGTTTCCAGCATGTCCGCCGCTTCCTTCCGCAGCAGGCATCCTTGATAGCCGTTGTGCATGCCCAGGGCGGGATACATCATATGTATTTCCAGCCTGTCATCGGGTTCGATCCGCACCAGCGGGCTGTCACAGAACTGCGGTTCTGATTCCGCGAACAGCTGCCCCGGTACAGGTATGGGTCTGTTCATCCGTTCATCCATGCTCATTCCTCCAGGGTATCCAGGTAATAATACTCCGTGCGGTTGTACATGTTTTTGATCAGCACCTGTCTGCCCAGCGCGTCATATTCATGGCTTGTCTGCATCATCGTACCGTCATAGTTCAGATAATACTCCGATATGATCCGGCCGTCCTGGTACAGCATTTCCGAGGTCATAGTCCCGTCACTCTGCACCACGGTATACCGGGACAGTTTCCCATCCTCGTCGTATTCGAAGTATTCATCATAATCCGTACCGGTGCCGCCCATCCGGTGGGCAACCCGTTCCAGCTGCTTTTTCTCGGCGTCATGGTAAATTCTTGTGATCGCTTCATTCATGCTGTAGCAGTCCGATTCCTGCATGACCTGGTTGCCCCAGCTGTCATAGGAATAATTCATCGTGCAGGTGCCGCCGGGGCTTTCCGACCTGGTATAGGTCTGCCTGCCCTCGGCATCATAGATCTCGCGGGTCTTGGTCCGGCTGCCGTCATAGCTGCTGACCGTGTCATAGGTGATGACGGTATTCTTTCCTTCTTTTTTGCGCAGGAAATTTTCGTAATTGTATCCGTAAGGAATACTGTAGGTCTCCATCAGTTCCGGAATGCCGAGCTTGTCCGTAACCGTGCGGACCGCCGGTTTGTTGTAATCGGTAAACTGGATGTATTCCCGGGAACCGTCATCATAGAGCTGTTCTTCCGACAGTTTCTGTCCGCCTTCCATGTACGTTACCGAATGCACCAGGGTGCCGTCCGCGAGATACTCTGAGGCACTTTCCAGATATTCGGGCTGGTCCTCATAGCTCCGGTAGACTTCCTCGGTCATCACAGTACCTTCGTCATAATATGTTTTCTCCGTCCGGGTGCGCACTTCCATGCCGTTGCCGTACTGTTCAAAGTGGTGTTCCTTAACAGTGACCGCCAGCCCCTTCTCATTATAGGTATATTCATAATCCGTCTGATAGGCATACGTATAATCACCGTCATACCGGTTGATGATCCGCACCGGGGCAAACATGATTCCCTTGATCAGTTCATAGTCCTTCTGCAGGATCTCCTCATCGGTCAGACGGTCGGAAATAAACTGATACGCTTCCGGGTACTGGCCTTCAGCGATCATGGTCATAAAGCGGTCGTGCACTTCCTGTCCGGTCATTTTTGCCTGACCGCCCCCGCTTCCGGTACAACCGGTCAGCAAAGCAGCGCCAAGCAGAATCATTATCTGTTTTTTCATGGCCTCTCACCTCATTTACATTGTAGACGGACGGGAAAGGAAAAACACCACCCGTGCGGGCAGTGTCCTGCCGGTTTCCGCATCTGCCGGATAAATAATTTCTTCCGGCAGTGCCGGCTTTGCCTGCATATCGCTTTTCTAAACAGACAATATGCTGTACCATGACAGCGGGAATATATCGGAAGGACCCGGGTGGGATGAGAGGTGAAAACCTCCGGTCATCCAGAATAGGGAAACAGGTGAAAGACCTGTACGAACTCGTCGCTGTAAGCAGTGCGGGACATGCACAATGCCATTGGGAAACCGAGAAGGCGCATGTCTGATTCCTGCAAGTCAGAAGACCTGCCCGGGATCCGGACGTGAACCACGAGAGCCTGGTCATCACGTACCGTCCGAAAACATGTTTTCATGTTTTCTGTGCGGCCCGGCCTCATGGGTTTTCCTTCAGGAGGATAGAAAACATGGAACAAAAGAAATCTTACAAACCGCTGATTGCCCTGCTGTGCCTGCTTGTGTGCGCATGCGGGCTGTATTTCTTCTGGCAGAGCAGGAAACCGGCTGTCACGGAAGGAGCCAAGGCCATCCAGATCAATGTGACTGACAAGGACGGCAAGACCACTAACTACGGGTTTAATACCGATGCCGAATATCTAAAGGAAGCGATGGATGAACTCGCCGCATCCGACAGCACCTTCACATTTGAAGGCTCTGACGGCGACTACGGCTTCTTTATCGAAGCGGTCAACGGGGAAACTGCCAATTTCGAAACCGATAAGGCGTACTGGGCCATTTATGTCAATGATGAGTACGGCCAGTACGGGGCCGACCAGCAGCCGGTTGCGGACGGGGATGTCTTCGGCCTGGTCTATGAGATCAGCAATTATTAATCACGCATGACTGACACCGGACGGGCCATCCGGCGGATCGTGCTGATCGCCTTTCTGACAGCGATCCTGGAAACTGCCAAGTTTGCCCTCAACGCCATCGCCAATGTGGAACTGATCACCCTGCTGATCATCATCTTCACCCGCCGGTTCGGGGTCCGGATGATGCTTGCGGTGTGTATGATTTTCACGGTGCTGGAATGTCTCTGGTGGGGCATCAGCATCTGGACGGTCACATACTTTTATGTCTGGCCGATCCTGGTGCTGCTTGTGTACCTGTTCCGGAAGATGACCGCCGCTTTGTCATGGGCGATCCTGTCCGGGACCTACGGACTGGTCTTCGGGCTGCTGTGTTCCTTTACAACCCTGGTGGTTGCCGGCTTCAGCGCGGCCGTATCCTGGTGGATCGCGGGCATCCCGTATGACCTTGTCCACTGTGTCTCCAACTTCATCATCTGCCTGCTGCTGTTCCGACCGCTCACCGCGGCCCTGGACCGCATGCAGATCCCGCTGTAAATCCTTTGACTAATAAAGATTTATCACTATACTTTATATGGAAAAGTGATCATGGATACTCATGAAACTGTGAGTATCTTTTTTACGGAAAGGAGTCCTATGGCCAGAGATTTTACTACCGGCAAGCCGATGAAGGTCATCTTCACGTTTGCTGTACCGATGCTGATCGGGAACGTGTTCCAGCAGCTGTATTCCACCGTCGACTCGATTATCGTCGGCAACTTCGAGGGCAAGAACGCGCTGGCCGCCATCAGCGGCAGCATGTCCGTGCAGTTCCTGATCCTGGCCGTGGCCTTCGGCTTCTCCGCCGGCATGTCCGTCGTCATTTCCCAGACCTACGGGGCCAGGGATTACAAACGGCTCAAGAAGGTCATGTCCACGGGCATCCTGTTCATTATCGGGCTGTCCGTTGTGCTGGGCCTGACCGGGGTCATCATCTCCCCGCCGCTGCTGCGGCTGCTGGGCACGCCGGATGAGATCCTGCCCCAGGCGATCCTGTACCTGCGCATCATGTTCATCGGCATGCCGGCCCAGTTCCTGTACAACTACTTCGCGTCCATCCTGCGGGCCATCGGCGACAGCAAGACCCCGCTGTACTTCCTGATCATCGCCTCCCTCACCAATATCGTGCTGGACTTCGCGTTTGTAGCGTTCCTGGGCTGGGGCGTCATGGGTGTGGCGGTGGCCACGGTCATGTCGCAGATCCTCAGTGATGTGCT
>JAFOIT010000200.1 GCA_017420585.1 Solobacterium sp. | reverse complement strand
GCCGTTCGGTGAATTTCTGTTCGAATTCCTTTACCTTGGCAGTCAGGATTGCATTCTGCTCCCTGGAGCCGGGTTCGTTGTAACCGTAAACCAGGCCGAGGGCCAGGACCGCCGCGCGGACGCAGCCGCATACTTCACCCTGGAAGAGGCCGCCGCCCAGACCTCCGGCCATTTTGACGCCCAGGGCGGGATCGATTCCCAGCAGGTCACAGGCATGCATGACAATCACCTGGGAACAGTGGAAGCCCTGTCCCAGCATGATGTCTTTTGCCCGTTCCACAGTCATTTTCTCTGTCATAGCTGTTTCCTCCGTTTCTGATGAAGCAGCAGTACTAATTACATTATATGAATAATCGGAAATATTAAAATCCATAGTTGCTGCCCTGGGACAGGGTAACCGCCGCCGGTCATCGCCATGGAATTTGCTGCGTGTTATGCCCGGATATTCTTGCCGGCTGCCGGAATCGGAAGTAAAATACACGGGGACTTCGAGGATACTGCAGATGAACAACAGAGAAATTACGATTACCCAGCGGCTCCGCTTCGGCATGCTGCTGACCGCAGCCGGGGGCTTCATGGACTCCTATACGTATATGACCAGGGGGAAGGTGTTCGCCACCGGGCAGACCGGCAATTATATCCAGCTGGCAATCCATCTCATGCACCGCGACCTGCCGATGGCGCTGCACTTCCTGTTCCCGGTTGCGTGCTTCTTCCTGGGCGTCTTCTGTGCCCAGTTCCTGACCCGCAGCCGGCTCCATGAAAAGGCGGGGCATATACACGCCGTGCTGCTGATTGAAGCCGTCTCCTTTGTCCTGATCGGGTGTATCCCGGAAACGTACAATACCCTGGTCAACAACTGGGTATCGTTCCTGGCGGCCATGCAGTTCTGCATGTTCCGGACCCTGGGCGGCACCGAGAACTACGCCAGTGTCTTCTGTACGGGGAATATGCGCTCCTGTGCCGAGGCATTGTACCAGGCAGTGATAGAACACAATGAAACCCAGCGGCACCGGGCCTTCCATTACGGCCTGATTCTGTTTTCCTTCTTTTTCGGGGTTGTCCTCGGGGTGCTGCTGATTGACCGCTACAATTTCCATGCGGCCTGGGCAATTGCATTGATCCTGCTGATTGCGTATGCTGTATTCGTGACCGGCAAAAAGACGGCGGACGCATAAACAGGTATGACGATGTTCCGAAAACGATATTTTTTCTTTGATATTGACGGCACTTTGACCGATCTCAGGACCGGGGTTTTCGTGCCGAGCGGCCTGCAGACGATCCGGGAGCTGGAAGCGCAGGGGCATTTTGTGGCGATTGCCACCGGCCGGGCCTGCTATAAGACCATTCCGGCCGCCAGGACCGCGGGAATTCACAACTATGTGGCCAACGGCGGGGCAGCCCTGATTCTCAATGATGAAATTATCCGGAACAGCCCCCTGGACCGTGACAAAGCCCTGATGATCATTCATGAGGCCGATGCCCTGGGCTATGGCATCCTGATTGCGCCGGGGGACAGCACGGATGTCCTGATGCGGGACAGCCGGTTCCTGGACCAGGCCGGGGAGCGGCAGGAGCCCACCAATTATATCCTGCAGCCGGACCTGTCATTTGACACAGTCCCGGCAATCTACAAGTTCTATCTGTCCGTGCCGGAAGGGGAAGAGAACCGTATTGCCTCAAGGGACCTGCTGGGGCATATCCGCATGGATAAACCGTATTTCTGGTATCAGCACGATGACAAGGACCGCGGCATCCGGGACATGCTGGCATATCTGGGCGCGGATCCGGCAGACGCGGTCGTGTTCGGGGACGGCGAAAATGACATGGTCATGTTCGGTCAGGAGTGGCTGTCGATCGCCATGGGCGGCGGCTATCCGGCCCTGCTCGCCATGGCTGACTATGTGACTGATCCGGCCCCGCTGGACGGTATCCGCAAAGCGTGCCGGCATTTCGGGTGGATCCCGGCGGAATAACTGACATATTTACAGCATATGTAACGCGGAAAAACAGCAAAAAATGGAACTTTGTGAAAACAGTGCTATAATATATCGCTGGAGCGATTATGCTCTGAAATAAAGGAGGAGTTATTATGCCTGCAAAGAAGAAAGCGGAAGAAAAGGCTGTGGCTGAAACAGTAACTGAAAAGAAGACAGTCAAGAAGCCTGCCGCAAAGAAAACTGCAAAAAAGACAGCTGCTGCAGCTGATAAGACAGCAGCTAAGACAACCGCAAAGAAACCGGCCGCCAAAAAAACCGTAAAGAAGACAGCTGTCAAGG
Organism: Solobacterium sp.; assembly: GCA_017420585.1. GTDB lineage: Bacteria > Bacillota_I > Bacilli_A > Erysipelotrichales > Erysipelotrichaceae > Bulleidia. The sequence goes on along the minus strand of JAFOIT010000200.1, from coordinate 2,057 downwards.
CCGAAGCGGCACCTGTGATGCCGAAGAAGTCCGTACAGGATTATAAAGACATCATCAACTGGAAGAAGGGTGAAGCCCACAGCTGGAACTGGCTGTACATCGAAGTCAATGCCGGTGACCTGCTGACAGAAGTCGAGGCCGGGGCCGACAACATGGCTGCCTGCGTCGAAGCAATCAAGGACTGCATGCTGGAAGGCGACTACTTCATTGTTGAAGCGGACGACGCTGCGCTGTCTGTACGTTACTACACAGACAACCTGAGCGAATGGCGCCGCAAGTACAGCGAAGTCAACGGCTGAAGCAGAAGCCCGGAATACTGATCCGGGTTTTTCTATGCCCGCACGGGGACCGATTTTACTACGGATTTCATGGAATGATATGCGGGCTTTATCTCGGGAGGATTTTATATGGACTATGATGTCATGATTATCGGGGCCGGTCCTGGCGGTATTTTCTCTGCCTATGAACTGGCGGAGAATAACCCGGAACTGCGGATCGGGGTATTCGAAGCGGGGCATCCGCTGGAAAAGAGAAAGTGTCCGATTGACGGCAAAACCGTCAAATCGTGTGTCCGCTGCAAGCCGTGTGCCATTATGAACGGGTTTGGCGGCGCCGGGGCTTTTTCGGACGGGAAATACAATATTACCAATGATTTCGGCGGCACCCTGTATGAGTACATCGGCCGGGATACAGCCATGGAACTGATGCGGTACGTTGATGACATCAACTGCCGTTACGGCGGGGCCGGGACAAAGATGTATACCACGGCCGGAACCGCGTTCAAGAAATTATGCATGCAGAACCGCCTGACCCTGCTGGATGCTTCGGTACGGCACCTGGGTACGGATATCAATTATGTCGTGCTGGGCAATCTGTACGCGGAACTCAGGGACAAGGTTGATTTCCACTTTGATACACCGGTCTATGACCTGCGGAGCTGTGAGGATGGCTATGAAATCATCACGGAGAAGGGGGATCACTATACGGCTGCGAAATGCATCGTATCCGTCGGCCGCAGCGGCAGCAAGTGGATGGAGCATATCTGCCGGGAACTGGATATCCCGACCCATTCCAACCGGGTTGACCTCGGTGTCCGGGTGGAAATTCCTTCCGTGATTTTTGACAGCATCACCGATGAACTGTATGAAGGCAAAATTGTTTACCGGACAGAGAAATTCGAGGATCCGGTCCGCACGTTCTGCATGAACCCGCACGGCATCGTGGTCAACGAGAATACCAACGGGATTGTGACGGTCAACGGCCACAGTTTCGAGGATGAGCACCGCAAGACGGAAAACACCAACTTCGCGCTGCTGGTCAGCAAGCATTTCTCCGAGCCGTTCAAGGACAGCAACGGCTATGGCGAAAGCATTGCCAGACTGAGCAACATGCTGGGCGGCGGGGTTATTGTGCAGCGCTTCGGTGATCTCGAGCGCGGGCGCCGCAGCACGCCGGCCCGGATTGAAAACGGCAATGTCCGGCCGACCCTGAACGCCACCCCGGGTGACCTGAGCCTGGTGCTGCCGAAGCGGATACTGGACGGGATTATCGAGATGATCTATGCCCTTGACCGGATTGCGCCGGGTGTCGCCAACGAAGATACGCTGCTGTATGGCGTTGAAGTCAAGTTCTACAATATGGAAGTGGAGCTGAACAGCCGTCTGGAAACCTGCCACAAGGATCTGTTTGTGATCGGTGACGGCAGCGGGGTGACCCATTCCCTGTCCCATGCCTCGGCCAGCGGTGTCTACGTAGCCAGGGAAATCCTCGGGGAGTATTGAGCAATATGAAAACCGGCCCGCAGGCCGGTTTTATGCTGGTTCAGGCCAGCCATTCGAGCACCAGGTCATACAGGTCTTCCGTATCGATCTGGCACCAGGGCAGGCTTTCGTCCTCCTCGTCATAGACGATGGTAAAGGCCGGAAAGACAGCCAGGCGGTACTGGGTGCCGCGGAAGCGGCCTTCCCTGCGGTCTCCGGCAAGCACTTCCTCCAGCACCTTCAGGATTTCCCGGTGATGGCGGTCAGCTTCGGTCATGATAAAGGCGGCAGCCAGGT
>JAFOIT010000199.1 GCA_017420585.1 Solobacterium sp. | reverse complement strand
TCGTTTGTTTTCCAGTCCCGGGGCAATGAACTGACCGGGCCGCTGACCTTCAACCTGCTGCGATGCCTGACAGCGGCCGTTTCAACAGGACTGATGCTGAAGATCCATTCGGATCATACCGTTCTCAAAAAGGATAACTCCGTCATCGCCGGCATCATTTCCGGCACGATGACTTTCTTCATGACCGCTCTGCTGCAGCTTGGCATGGCCATGGGCACCTCGGTCGGCAAGGCCGGGTTCCTGGTATCAACCACTGTCATTATCGTACCGGTGCTGAGCGTGCTTGCCGGCCGGAAACAGAGCGCAAAAACTTGGGCGGCGGTTGCCGTTGCGGCGGCTGGCATGTACCTGCTCTGCTCTACGGACAGCAGCGGCTTTGCCGTTTCGGATCTGCTGATCCTGCTGAGTGCCCTGGCTTCTGCCCTGCAGATTCTTGCCCTGAATCACTACCGCGATTCCATCCGCTCCGTCCGGGTTTCCTTCCTGCAGTTTCTGACCGCAGCCATACTGAGCCTTATCTCCGTCATTCTGTTTGAGCGGCCGGTATCCATGGGTTCCTTTGTGCTCACTGCCCTTCAGCCGGCTGTCATTCTCGCGGTTCTCTATGCCGGGGTGCTCGCTTCCGGACTGGCCTATAACCTGCAGATCGAAAGTCAGAAGGTGCTGGGCCCGGCAGCGGTATCCGTGCTGCTGTGCTTTGAGTCGGTTTTTTCGGCCCTGGCCGGTTTTATCTTCCTGCATGAACTTCTGTCGGTGCGGGAACTGAGCGGCTGTGCATTGATCTTCCTGGCAGCCGTGCTCTCGCAGCTGCCGGCGGAAAAACTGCTGGCGCGGTTTCACGGATCTCATCGCATGCAGATGAAAGCCCGCTGATCAGCGGGCTGTTTTTGACTATTCACCAGCGAAGTGCTGATAGGTCTCGTACATCATCGGGATGCACTCTTTCCGGAATTCCTCATAGCCTTCCGGATAATCGTTTGTCGTCAGTGAATACTCCTGACCGTTGGCGAAATGGATGGTGATTTCAAGGGACTGCTCTCCGTCGCCGTCACTGCTGTTTTCACCGTTCAGCGCCGGGAAGCCGTACTTCTCCAGAAGGTCCAGATACTGCCGGACCGGCAGTTCTTCGTCAGTTGTATCGTAGGTGCTGATATTGATTCCCTTTTCCAGGAAATGTCCTTCGGGATCCTGGCAGGAGAAGACCCACTGTTTCCTGATCGGATTCAGTTCCAGCCGGAAGTATTCACCCCGGGGCGAGCTGTACCGCGGGATCGCGATCGCCATCAAGTCCACTTCCGCATCCGGGAATTCCTTCGGATAATATGCTGACCAGTCCTCATGGTCATGGAAGAAGCGGGACAGCGTCCGGGTGATATCGGTACTGTTCGGCGGCCAGGAATTATAACCCCTTGCCTTTACTGCGGTACCGTCGGAGAAGGTCATGGCAAAGCGGAACGAATCATCCATGTCCAGCACCCCTTCCGGCGCGCTGACATATCCGTCAAAGCCATCCCAGGCCAGGATATCGTATTCCAGCAGGACCTTCATCAGCTGGTCGATTTCCTCGGCCGGAACGATCACGGCACTGGTGCGGCCGTAAACCGGTTCGTTTGCCTGCAGTTCCAACCAGTCCTCCCCGTCGATTTCCGGCCAGTACAGTTCACTGCCCGAGGTGCGGACTTCATAGCCTTCATCCGTGAGACGGATGCTCAGGGCCGGGCCGATGGCCGTCCCTTCCGTGCGGTATTTCAGGCCGGTCAGATATGTTCCTTCGGCCAGTGTCTTCGGGGCTGTCGGGATCTCTTCTTCCTTTGCCGGGGAAAAGGCAACATTCAGCCGGTCGGTATCATCCATACAGAGACTTAAAGTAATCCGGTCACGGCGGAGAGAGGCATCATAGACATTGAATTTTGTGTAGTCACTGCCGGGCCAGGCCCCTTCTGTTTTTTCAATATAGACATCATTCAACTCGTCCGTACGGTACTGGAAGCCGCTGTAGCAGGAAACCGGCACACTCAGGCATGGTTCTCCATACTGGCGCAGGATGATTTCCCGTTCCTTCACCTGCAGGCTCCACTGCGGGGAGCCGCCTGAAAGCCAGTAACCCTGCATTTCTTCCGGCAGGTCAATCTCCTCCCGGACCATGCCGGGACCGTCCATGATATTGCCGATCTTCCGTTTCTGATATTGATTCCAGCCGAAAACACCCGCTGCCACAATGACGGCGGCCGCAAGCAGTAATTTCATAAGCTTTCCCTTTCCTGCCATAGTATCTGTTCCTCTGCTGCTATCATTATAGAAAAACCGCCCGGAAATGTACCTCCACTTCCGGGCAGTCTGCTGTCTGTATTTACTTCATTTTGTGACCGCAGTGCGGGCAGAACGTCTCTGTGCCGTCCAGTTTCTCACCGCATTCCGGGCAGAGAATCTCCGGGGCTTCCAGCGGTTTGCCGCAGTTCTTGCAGTAGACAGCACCGCTGCGGTTGGCTGTGCCGCAGTGCGGGCAGATGGTCTCACCGGCCGGGGCCTTGGCTGTCTTCTTCGGGGTTTCCGGTACGATCTTCTTATAGAACTCATCGAAGTCAAACAGCGGCTTTTCCTCCGGCTTCTTTCTTTCCGGTACGACCCAGGTGCCGTCCAGGACCTGCCGGTACTGTTCCGAGGCAGCCCATTCGGTGCACTCCAGGGCCCTCACAGACATGAACGGATGGGAGGCATTGGCCAGCATGTAGAATTCCATGGTCTTGTCCCACTTGGAATCCTTGATCAGGTTGCGGTATTCCTTCGCCTGGTTCATGAAGGCTTCCCGGTTCAGCTCGGCACTGATATTGTTGGAGAAACCGGCCAGCCGCATGCATACTTCCGCCATCTTGTCAGCCCCGCCGTCACACAGCACGGCAGCCCGGTCAGCGGAGTATTCACTGCAGCGCATCCAGTAGAAGAACGCGACCTGCAGCGGCAGTGTGAAGAGACTGCCCAGCGGCAGCCGGGACATCGTGCCGGCGGTGCCGCCCAGCAGGATGCCGCCCATGGTCCGGTACAGCACATGGTGGCAGGCAATATGCCCGCACTCATGGGCCAGGATCGTCGGGATCAGTTCATCCGGCAGCGTATCGAGCAGGCCCGAGGTCAGCACAATATAGGGCTTTGTTTCCCCGGACGTAAAGGCATTCGGCCTGACATCCATCATCAGGTACAGTTCCGGCACTTCAATGCCGAGTTTTTCACAGATCGGCGGCAGCATCTCCGCGTACTTCGGCAGCTGATCCTTGTCGATCCGGATGAATGATGACATATTGCGCAGGTGGCCCTGGCGTTCACTGAATTCCTTCAGAAAGGCCTTCATCAGCTGGGAGAAACCCGGAATGGCCTTCAGGGCTTCCAGCGCGGCCAGATCATCGTCGTGGATATAGTTTTTCGCATCAATGGACATAGCGTTATCCTTCTTTCCAGCTTCTTGCAAAATATATTATAGCAGGCCCGCAGGCCTGCTTTATTAAGATCCCATGAAGGGATTCTGAACTTTATGTGAAGCGATTTCCCGGTAGAAGCTGTCCACCACTTCCAGCATTTCATCCGAGAGCCTGTCCCGGGACTTCTGCACGAATTCCTCCGGCATGCCGTAGAAGGCTTCAGCCATCCCGCCGGCAATGCAGGTCAGGG
>JAFOIT010000020.1 GCA_017420585.1 Solobacterium sp. | reverse complement strand
GAAGACATTTCCGCGGTGCAGCTGCCGGAAGGCTTTGAAGCGGATGAACCGGGCAGTTATCTGGCTGAGTATGTCCTGCGCGAAGACCCGTCCGTGCATGCGTACCTGCGCATCCGGGTGGCGGATGAAACCGCCCCGTCGATTGTCCTGAACGCACAGCAGGCGGTCATAACAGCGGCAGAAGCGCCTGAATGCCGGCAGTACCTGGCAGAAGTCAGCGACAACGTGGACGGGGACCTGCTGCGGCAGACAGCCTGTTCCTATGATGTGGAAAAGCAGGAAATCGTGTTCAGCGTGAAAGACCGGGCCGGCAATACGGCGGAAGCAGTCCTGCCCGTCAGTGCGGCTGAAGAAACAGAAGAACCGGTCATGAGTGAAGTACAGCCGGCCGGTACACCGGATACCGTCCTGCACACCGGACCGCTGACCGGCAGCGGGACGATCGCCGACGGGTATGACTTCGTGGTTGAACAGGTACAATAAAAAAAGAAGCTTTCGCTTCTACAGGGCGATGCCGAGCAGGCCGTAGGAGAAGGTGGTCATGATCACCGCGGCCAGGAAGACACCGATCAGGATGGATATGGAAGCTTTCTTCAGGTCCATATCGAATACTGCGGCAACCAGGCTGCCGGTCCATGCGCCGGTGCCCGGCAGGGGAATGCCGACAAACAGCGTCAGTCCCCAGAAGCCGTATTTATCAATTTTCGGCTTGTTCTTGACCGCCTTGTCCGTCAGCCATTCGGCAATCCTGGACATGTGGTGGTCCGACATCCAGTGAATTATTTTTTTGATCAGGAGCAGGATGAACGGGATCGGAATAATGTTGCCGATGACACAGATTACAACTGCCCTCCACATCGGGATCTGCAGCAGTCTTGCCAGCACCAGCCCGCCTCTTTCCTCAATCAGCGGCAGCATGCTTACAAGAAAAACCGACAGTTCGGAAGAAATATATCTGCCGATTGTGTTCATAAACCATTCGAGAAATCCGTTCATACATCTGTAATCCTTTCGCCAGAACACTCTATCATAAATTCGGGAAAATTGCCGAAAAAAGTTATTGACTTTGTATTTTTGGTTTGTTATATTGATTAGGCATTCGATGGAAGATGGGCCTGTAGCTCAGGTGGTTAGAGCGCACCCCTGATAAGGGTGAGGTCGTTGGTTCAAGTCCATTCAGGCCCACCATCTTCTTCATCGGATTGATATACACGGGGTTTTAGCTCAGCTGGGAGAGCACCTGCTTTGCAAGCAGGGGGTCAGGAGTTCGATCCTCCTAAGCTCCACCATAGAAGATCCAGTCCTCAAATCCGGAGGGCTTTTTTGATGCCCGGGTGAATTGTCCGGGCCGGTATGCCATAATAGATAAAGGCAGGTAAACAAGATGAAATATTATCAGATCAAGGATGTATTGACCGAAAGTGATGAAAGCGCCGTACAGGACAGGGAGTACCCGTATGTGGCGCTGCTGAATGTGGAGGAATACCGCAAGGTCAGGGATATTTTCGGAATGGAAATCGATATCGAACAGGATTTCAGCCGGACGCTGAATACGAAGGTGGTTGTCAACTATGACTGTCTGACCGGCAGTATTGACATTCCCCGCATGCCCAACAGGCTTCCCGTAAACCGGCATCTGGCGTTTGCCCTGGACGGACACGGCATCGTGTTCATCGATAATGATGATTATACGCTGAATGTCCTGAACCGGATCCAGGAAAGCCGGCGGTGGCGCTTTCCTTCCCTGGAGCGGTTTATTTACGATTTTCTGGAAGAGACCATTGCCCCGGACCTGGATTATCTGAATGGCCTGGAAAGCGAACTGGAGAAGATCGAGGAACGGATCATGAACGGGGAGATCGAGGAATACCCGCCCCGGTTCAATACGATCCGGTCCGGACTGCTCGAAATGCATACCCACTACATGCACCTGATGGACCTGGCCAAGGAACTGGAAGAAAACGAAAACGAGTACTTTTCGGATGAGAATCTGCGCTTCTTCCGGCTGTTCGGTGAACGGACGGCACGCCTGCAGGATTCGGTGACGGAACTGCGGGAGTATATCGTACAGCTCCGGGACCTGGTGTCGGAACAGCTGGGTATCCGGCAGAACCATATCATGACGCTGCTGACCGTAATCACGACCATCTTCATGCCGCTGACGCTGATTGTCGGCTGGTACGGCATGAATTTCGTCAACATGCCGGAACTGTATTCCCCATGGGGTTATCCGGTTGTCATCTTTGTCAGTGTCGCGATTGTGTCCGTCAGCCTGTTCTGGTTCCGCCGTCAGCACTGGCTGTAACCGGGGGAAAAGATGAACGGGGAAATCGAGGCCCTGCAGAAGATTATTGACCGCTCCCTGCGTATTGTCTTCTTCGGCGGGGCCGGGGTCTCCACGGCCAGCGGGATTCCTGATTTCCGTTCGGCAGACGGGCTGTACGCGCAGGAATACGGCGGCCTGTCACCGGAGGAGATCCTCAGCAATGTCTATTATCTGGTGCATATGAAGGAGTTCTATGACTTCTACCGGAAGTACATGGTCTATCCGGAAGCGCAGCCCAACGCTGCCCACCGGAAGCTGTATGAACTGGAAAAGGCGGATAAACTGCGGGGCATCGTAACCCAGAACATTGACGGTCTGCACCGCAAAGCCGGCAACCGGCGGGTATACGAAATCCACGGCAGCGTACATGAAAACTACTGCCTGGAATGCGATACGGCCTATCCGCTGGAAACGGTCATGAATTCCACCGGCATCCCGCGGTGTGAAAAATGCGGCGGGATCATCAAACCGTATGTGGTGCTGTATGGGGAAGCCCCGGACAGATATACGATGATCGGGGCCCGGCGGGAGATATCCAATGCCGATACGCTGATCGTTGCCGGTACCAGTCTTTCGGTGGAACCGGCTGCTTCCTTCATCGATGACTTTCACGGCCGCAGCCTGGTGGTGATCAACCGTGAACCCACCCCGGCGGATGCGCGGGCTGACCTGGTCATCCGTGATGATGTGGCGGCCGTCATGGCACAAATAAAAGTCTGATTCTTTTGAATCAGGCTTTTTTCAGAATTCGACACGGATTGCCGCGGCTGCCTCGGCGCCCAGGATATACCGGCGGCCGCCGGCTTCGATGATGACGCCGCTGCCGGTATTGGCAATGACCCGGACGCGGTCTTCTTCACGCATACGGCAGAAGGAGCCGACCTTGCGGGCCAGGGGAGAAAGCATCCAGGTTATCCGGCAGTCTGCCCTTGGCGGGACTTCATTCAGGGTCATGGGAGCCTCCTTTCGCTTTTTCCGGCAGGAAGCGCGGGCGTTGGCAGAAGAATGCCTGTACGTCCGGCTCAGCCCGGTCCTCTGTCTGCACTGTAGCAGGGAAGGACCGTGTTAGTCCAGCGCAATGGCTGGCAGACAGAAGGGCGGAAAGCGTGCGATAATAGAGACAGTCCGGAGGAACTGAATTATGAAATACAGCGCAGTCATCGTGGCCGCGGGGGAAGGCACCCGCATGGGCCTGGGGTATAACAAGGTATATTATCATCTCGGCGAACAGACAATTCTTGAGAAAACCATGCGGATTTTCCTGACGGATCCGGAGTGTGCGCAGATCATCGTGGTGACCGATCCGGATCTGTATTACAAGAACATCAACCTGAGTCCTGACTGGCAGGTGACGCTGGTCAGGGGCGGCAGCACCCGGCAGGAAAGCGTGAGCAACGGCCTGGCGGCGGTAACCGAGGAATTTGTCCTGATCCACGACGGGGCCAGACCGTACCTGTCCCGGGATGTCCTGGCGGCGGTGAAGACAGCCCTCGAGACGGATGACGCGGTCTGTGTCATGGTGCCGTGCAAGGATACGATCAAACGGGTGGTTGACGGCGTGATCGAGGAAACCTTTGACCGCAGCACCCTGATGGCCGCCCAGACCCCGCAGGCATTCCGTACGGAACTGATCATCAGCTGCATGAACCAGGCCAGGCAGGACGGCTTTGCGGCAACCGATGACAGCGCCCTGGCGGAACGGTATGGCAATGTCAGGGTGCGGGCCGTCATGGGCAGCTACGAGAATATCAAGATCACAACCCCGGAGGATCTCTGATCCGGATGTCTGCGGGTTGACAGCCATAAAACTGCAGAAAAGAATCTCCTGCCGGAGAATGCGCCGGTTATGCGCGAATAGTATCGGTAAGGAGATTTTTTCATATGCAGTGTCCAAGATGTCTGAATACGGATCAGAGTTACTTTTACAAAGGTTCCAGAGGGTGGTACTGCCGGAAGTGCATCTCATTTTCGCGGGTGCTGCTGGCTGAGGAACAGGAACCCGTGGCCCTGGCGGAAGTCCGGGCTTCGGCGGAGGAATATGAACTGACATACCCGCTGACCGAAAAACAGGCGGAGATTGCCCGGCAGTGTGTACAGAAGGCGGAAACGGCAGATATCCTGATCAAGGCTGTCTGCGGGGCCGGCAAGACGGAGATTGTCGTACCGGTGATTGCGGCCATGCTCAGGAAGAAAAAGAAAGTGTGCTTTGCGATTGCCCGCCGCCAGGTGGTACTCGAACTGGCTGCCCGCCTGCAGAAGATCTTCCCGCGGGCGGCGGTGGTCCCGGTCTGCCAGGGCTATACGCAGCGGCTGTCAGGT
>JAFOIT010000198.1 GCA_017420585.1 Solobacterium sp. | reverse complement strand
TTCCGAAAACGGCACGAGGGTCATCAATGACTTCCTGGTGCCGTATGAGCACAACGAACTGCAGAGCAAGGGCTCAACCGATGTCGGTGATGTCAGCTGGTGCGTGCCGACGGCGCAGATCCACACCGCCTGTTTTGTCGCAAGAAGCCCGGGCCACAGCTGGCAGAACGTTTCCTGCGGCCGGACGGAAATCGGCCACAAGGGGCTGATCCTGGCCGGCAAGGTGCTGTGCGGGGCGGCCATTGACCTGTATGAACATTCGGAGCTGATCGAAGCCGCGGAGAGCGAGCATGCCGAACGGGTAAAGGACGGGTTCCTGAGCCCGGTGCCGGCGGATGCGGTGCTGCGGCCGCTGGAAGACTAACGGAACAAATTTGTGAAAGGATGCGGAAATGCGTCCTTTCTTTTATGCGGATTCATAGTACAATACTGTTTGTATCGTCTAACATTGTTAGGCGCACGGAGATATAAACATGAATCTGAACGAACTGAAAGAAGGACAGTCAGCGGTTGTAAAGACAGTCGGCGGCACCGGGGCCCTGCGCCAGCACTTCCTGGACATGGGCTTGATCCCCGGCACAACGGTCACCCTGGTGAAGTATGCCCCGATGGGTGATCCGATGGAAATCCGGCTGCGCGGGTATGAACTGACGCTGCGGCTGGACGATGCCAGGAAAATTGAAATCAGCATGGATATGGCGGAAGCGGAAGAAAACGACCTGAACCGGAAAAAGGCCGGGCATACGCATCCGGGCTTCGGGGAAGGCGGAAAGTTCCATTCCCGCCGCGACGAGCACCCGCTGCCGGAGGGAGAGAAACTGACCTTTGCCCTGGCCGGCAACCAGAACTCGGGCAAGACAACCCTGTTCAACCAGCTGACAGGTTCCTCCCAGCATGTGGGCAATTTCCCCGGCGTGACGGTGGACCGCAAGAGCGGCGTCATCCGGGGTTATCCGGAAACGGAAGTGACCGATCTGCCGGGCATCTACTCGATGTCCCCGTACAGCAGTGAGGAAATCGTTTCCCGCCAGTTTATCCTGGATGAAAAACCGAAGGGCATCATCAATATCGTTGACGCGACGAATATCGAGCGCAACCTGTACCTGACCCTGCAGCTTCTGGAACTGCAGGTGCCGATGGTTGTGGCGCTGAACATGATGGACGAGGTGCAGAACAACGGCGGCTCGGTGCGCATCAATGAGATGGAGGAAATGCTCGGGGTGCCGGTGGTGCCGATCGCGGCCATCAGGAACCAGGGCGTTGATGAACTGATCGAACACGCGGTACACGTGGCGAAGTATCAGGAATGCCCCCTGGAACAGGACTTCTGTGAAGCGGAAGACCATAACGGCGCTGTCCACAGATGCCTGCACGGGGTCATGCACCTGATTGAGGACCATGCGGCCAAGGCGGGGATACCGGTACGGTTTGCGGCCGGCAAACTCATCGAAGGGGATGACATGGTTCTGGAACAGCTGCAGCTGGATGCCAATGAAAAGGAAATGCTGGACCATATTGTCCTGCAGATGGAAAAGGAACGGGGCCTGGATCATGCGGCAGCCATTGCCGAGATGCGCTTCGACTTCATCCGCCGGGTGGTTGACCAGACTGTTGTCAAGCCGCATACAAGTGTGGAGCGGAACCGTTCGGAAGCACTGGACCGCTTCCTGACCGGCCGGTATACGGCCATTCCCGCGTTCATCCTGATCATGGGCGCGATCTTCTGGCTGACCTTCAATACCATCGGCGTATGGCTGCAGGATCTGCTGGCAGCCGGCATTGATTATCTGACCGCTGCCTGCGCGGCGGCGATGGAGGCGGCCGGCATCAACGCAATGATTCAGTCACTGGTCATTGACGGCATCTTCAACGGGGTCGGCAGTGTGCTCAGCTTCCTGCCGATCATCGTCACGCTGTTCTTCTTCCTGTCCCTGCTGGAAGACACCGGGTATATGGCCCGGATTGCCTTCGTGATGGACAAGCTGCTGCGGAAAATCGGTCTGTCCGGCCGGAGTATCGTGCCGATGCTGATCGGTTTCGGCTGCACGGTGCCGGCGGTCATGGCCAGCCGGACACTGCCCTCGGAACGGGACCGCCGGATGACGATCCTGCTGGCGCCGTTTATGAGCTGTTCGGCGAAACTGCCGATCTATGCGTTCTTTACCGCGGCGTTCTTCCCCCGCCACGGGGCACTGATCATGGTCGGCCTGTATGTGCTCGGCATCATCGTCGGGATTCTGACAGCCCTGCTGTCAAAGCGGTTTGTCTTCCGCGGGGAAGCTGTGCCGTTTGTCATGGAACTGCCGAATTACCGGCTGCCGAGTGCCCGCAACGTGGGCCAGCTGCTGTGGGAAAAGGCCAAGGACTTCCTGACCCGGGCCTTCACGATTATCTTTGTGGCTACGGTTGTCATCTGGTTCCTGCAGAACCTGGACCCGCACCTGACCATGGTGCAGGACAGCCATGACAGTATCCTGGCGCTGCTGGCCGGGTTTATTGCCCCGGTGCTGAAGCCGCTGGGCCTGGGTGACTGGCGTATCTCTACAGCCCTGCTGACCGGTTTCATGGCCAAGGAAAGCGTTGTCTCGACCCTCAATATCCTGTTCGGCAGTGAGGCCGCCATGATGCAGGTGCTCACCCCGCTGGCGGTTGCGGTGCTGCTGGTCTTCTGCCTGCTGTATACGCCGTGTGTGGCGGCAGTGGCCTCGGTGCGGCGGGAACTGGGCGGCCGCTGGGCAGCGTTCATGGTGGTGTTCCAGTGTGTCGTTGCCTGGGTCTGCGCGTTTATCATGCGCTTTATCCTGATCCTGCTGGGTCTTTGATCCGGCGGGTACAACTGATACAGAGGAGAGAATCCGGGCCTGTCCCGGATTTTCTGTTACAATAGGTGGAGTAAAAAGACAGGAGCAGAGAATGGAAACAATAAAAATGTGCTGTGCCGTAATCCGCTGGAATGACCGTATCTTTGTCTCGCAGCGGGGCTACGGGGATCTGGACGAAGGCTGGGAATTCCCGGGGGTGATTTACGAAGAGGGTGAATACGGACCGTCCCGCCTGGTGGAAGCCATCGTCGAGGAATTTGACACCATGGTAGAGGTCCAGGATAAACTCTGTACGGTGGAATATGATTACCATGATCAGCATGTGATCATGGACGCATACTGGTGCAGGGTGAAAAAGGGTTACCTGGAAGGGGCTGACTCTGATATCATGCACTGGCTGATGCCGCTGGAGCTGGACTATGTCACCTGGCTCCCGGCTGACCGGCAGATCGTAGACCGGATCCAGGCAGCATTTGCGGCCTGAGCTTTGCCTGAAACAAAATAAAACTGTTCCCGTACAGCGGCGGGAACAGCTTTTTTGTATGGCAGGCAATCCGTCAGATATTGGCGAACTTGTCGGCATCGACCGGGGTGGTCAGGGTTTCCGGCATGCTCAGCAGGAGCGGGATCCGGATGACCAGTTCACAGACGATGTAGATGATGAAGACCCACTTGCCGCCGACGTTGTCATAAATCAGTCCGCTCATGGCAGCCATGGCGGCACTGAACAGCTGGGTGAACATGGCGGTGGCACCGAGCCAGCGGCCCATGATGCGGTGCGGCACAAGTTCGTGCGCGATGGAACCGGCGACGGTGGCACCGATTTCCTGGAAGCCCTGCAGCATGCCGACGATCAGCAGCAGCGATACCCGCTTGGTTGTGATCAGGATACCCAGGCCGGCCATATAAAGCACGATGGTCAGCAGCAGCACCGGCTTGCGGCCGTACTTGTCACTGATGATGCCGAAGACATATCCGCAGAGAACCGAAGTCAGGGCCGTAGCCGTAACCATGGCAGCCAGTGTGCCGGCATCAGCGGATTTTACTTCTGCCGCGAAGACCTGGACATACGGTGTGACCATGGCCAGCGGCATGCCGCCAACCGCGGAGATCAGCAGCCACTTGCGGCAGTTCTTGTCTGCCTTGAGGATGGCGATGCCGTCAGCGAGGACGTTGGATCTGGCCTTGCTGGTGCCCCAGCTCTTGAATGAGAGCCGGAAGACGACGATCAGCAGGGAAACAAGCGTGCAGGTCAGGGCGATGTAGAACAGCGGTCTGACGGTGTTCGGATCTGTCGGGGCCCCGGTCACGTGCATCAGGTTGACCAGGATCCAGCCGGACATCATCGGGCCGATCATGCCGAGGACACCGGCCGCGAGCGACTCGCATACCAGCATGCCCTTGGCCCGGTCACAGTTGGCCAGACAGTTGCCGCAGATGGTTGAGCAGCTCTGTCCGCCGAGACGCTGGCCCATGGCGTGAAGGAAGACACCCAGCGCCGCGACCTGCCAGATCCGGGCTTCGGCCAGGGCCAGATAGCCGCCGGCCAGGACCAGGATGCCGAAGATATAAACTTTCTTGGGTCCGTTGCGGTCAATGATGGAACCGATCAGCGGTGCCAGCAGGCCGCCCATGACCATGCCGAGGCTGTTGACATACCCGAACTGTGTCTTGGTGGCCCCCAGCATGATGACGTAGAGTGTCAGATACGGCAGGATCATCTTGTAGCCCAGACGTTCCAGAGAAGTCCGGATAACAGTGACCCGCCAGTCCTGCATCTGGGCTTTCCAGAATGCCGGAATATTGAAGACGGAATTTGAATTGGATGCGGACATGATTACCCCCTATTAATAAAGAACGTTATAATCTTACCACCAAACAGGGTATATGCCTAATGAAAAAACGATGTCATGGGATATAATGAACCCGGATAGGGGGACAGTATGATGGATTATGTATTCCGCACCATGGCAGACGTGGAACAGGCAGTGGAAGAACTGGGCTTCCTGCCGTTTTTTGCCAATGAAATACCCGGTTTTTCCATTGAGGAACATACCCCGCGGGAGCTCTGGTTCTCGGACCAGCCGGGTCCATGGGAGTGGAAAGGGCCGGTCATCAGTGAACTCAGGTGTGCCTACGGGAAATTCTTTCACAACAAGGCGGTATTCATCAGCCGGAAGTGGTTCTGTGATTTTGCCAACATGCGCCGGGACGGCTATGACTATGATGCCCGGGTGGATGAAGGCCTCTCCGGCAGTGAAGAATATCTGTACAATATCATCGCTGCCCGGCCCTCGGTTCTTTCCAAGGAGGCCAAGGCGATCGGCGGCTATGTCAAACCCCGGGAAAACGGGAAAGACCAGTGGATCCCCCGCAAGGGCTTCGATACCCAGATCACAAAGCTGCAGATGAAGTGCTATGTGATCACCACGAACTTCGAGTATGAAACCGACAGCCAGGGCAATACGTACGGCTGGGGGATTGCCCGCTATGCCACACCGGAGAAGTACCTGGGCCGTTACTTCACGAATAATGTGTATAAACGGAAGCCCGAGGAATCACGGGAGCGGGTCATCCGGCATCTGATGAAGGTGACCGGGGCCAGGCGCAATGAAATCGAATACCTGATCAGGGGATGAAAAAAAGCACTGCGGCATGCAGTGCTTTGTATGTTAACGGATTCAGTCAAGTTTGAATTCGCCCGGGTGTGTGACTATGCCGAATCACATACCGAAAGGCGAAAAATCCCTGATATGGACTGCTTTTATAATCTTCCGCACAGATAAATTGAGTTATATAATTTTCTTGTTATAAAGTGCCTTGGGCATTTGGAAAGGCGGTACATATGGATAAGAAAATTGATCGGATCGGCGTACTGACCAGCGGCGGCGATGCGCCGGGAATGAATGCGGCAGTGCGGGCAGTTGTCAGGACAGCGCAGTCCATGGGAATTGAATGCATCGGTATCCGCCGGGGCTGGCACGGGCTGATTTCCGGGGATTTCGAGGTACTAAAGCCAGGCAGCGTCAGCCATATCCTGACCCGTGGGGGAACAATTCTCTATACCGCCCGCAGTGAGGAGTTCAAGACAAAGGAAGGCCGTAAAAAGGCTGTTGCGACCTGCAAGATGCTGGGCATTGACGGCATTGTGGCGATCGGCGGGGACGGTACGTTCCGCGGGGCGCTGGAACTGTCCCGGATGGGCATTCCGGTGGTCGGGGTGCCGGCGACGATTGACAATGACATCGGCTGCACGAACTACTCGATCGGTTTTGATACCGCCTGCAATACGGCCATTGACTGCATCGATAAGCTGCGTGACACCATGCAGTCGCATGAGCGCTGCTCGGTAATTGAAGTGATGGGGCGCAATGCCGGCTTCCTGGCGCTGTATGTCGGCATAGCTGTCGGGGCAACTGCCGTATTGGTGCCGGAAAAGAAGCTCAATATCGAAGAAGATGTCATAGAGAAGATCCGGGATTCACGTATTGCCGGCAATACGCATTTCATGATTGTCGTGGCAGAAGGGGCCGGCAAGGCGTATGACATCGCGGCGGCCATCAAGGAAGAAATAGGCATTGATCCCCGGGTGACCGTGCTTGGTCATATCCAGCGCGGCGGTTCACCGAGTGCTCGGGATCGTGAGACAGCAACCCGGATGGGATACTACGCGGTCAGAGCTTTTACCCAGGAAAAAGAAAACACCGTAATCTGCATCCAGGACGGCGCGATCACGGCAATTCCGATTGAGGAAGCGCTGAAGATGAAGCGCAGCCTGCAGATGGACCGGTACGAGATCCTCGAGACGGTTGGCATCAAGTCATTTTCGGAAGACTGAGGGAACAAAAAAGCTCTTCGGCGGAAGAGCTTTTATTATTAAAAGCAAGGCTATACCAAAAGAAAAAAGCAGCCTCCCGTAAGGGAGACTGCCCCTGCCAAGGCAATACTATACGATTTTCCGTTTCAGGAAATCAGGTTCCTGATGGACGTTTTTCTGTTCCGGCTGAACAGGTTCATGTTTCTTTGCGGCATCTTCCTGGGAAGTTTTGATCATTTCCCCGAACCCGCTGGCCAGGCCGGCAATACCGGACAGTTCTGCCGGCAGGAAGATCTTGGTGGCGTTGCCGTCTGCGATCGTAGCCAGGGCTTCAATGCTCTTGAGCCGCAGCACGGTTTCATCCGCGCCGGCATCCTTCAGCATGCGCAGACCGTCGGCGTTGGCCTGTTCCACCCGGCGGATGGCATCCGCCTGGCCGGTCGCCCGTTCGATCTGGGCCTGGCGTTCCGCTTCGGCTTCCAGGATCTTTTTCTGCTTGTCGGCTTCGGCATCGAGAATCAGGGCGGCCTTGTGACCTTCGGCCTTGAGAATATCGGACTGCTTGTGGCCTTCAGCCTCAAGGATTTCGGCCCGCTTGTTGCGTTCGGCAGTGACCTGCTGTTCCATCGCTTCCTTGACCTGCTGCGGCGGCACGATGTTCTTGATCTCCACCCGGGTGACCTTGATGCCCCACTGATCGGTGGCTTCATCGAGGACCGTACGCATCTTGGAGTTGACGGTTTCACGGCTGGTCAAAGTTTCATCCAGCGTCATTTCACCGATGATGTTGCGCAGGGTCGTGGCCGACAACAGATCCATCGCCTTCAGGGCATCGGTAATCCCGTAGGTAAACAGATGTGAATCAAAGACCTTGAAGTATACGACAGAGTCAATCTGCATGGTGACGTTATCCTTGGTAATCACCGGCAGCAGATCGCCATCCAGCAGCATCTCCTTGATGTTGACTTTGTTGGCAATGCGTTCAACCACAGGCATCTTCAGGTGCAGGCCGGCCGGCCAGATTGTCTTGAAACGGCCCAGAAGCTCAATGACATATTCATAGCCCTGGGGAACAATGCGGATACAGCTGAATACAATATATCCCGCCAGAATGATGAGAATCAGAATCCATGGCATAACAGTTACCTCCTGACAATTATTTTAGCAGAAACAGAATCATTATAGGATAAAGAGACACTGCCCGGTGTCTCAGGCAGCGGCCTCATCCAATGCTATAATAAAACAAATGAGCGGACATATTTCTTAACAATATGTTTCCGGCCCAGGTCAAATCATGAATACGGAGGGAATACGATGAACCCGCAAGCAATCCTGCACATGGAAAACGGCAGAAAGATCGTCATTGAGCTTCTGCCTGAGGCGGCCCCGAACACGGTTGCCAGCTTCATCCACATTGCCCGTCAGGGGCTGATGGATCATTATGCCATACAGAGAATCGTGCCCGGCAAGTGGGTGGATGTTTCCTATTCCGGCTTCGGGAAGAAGGAAGCCCGCTATCTGATTCCGAATGAATTCAGCCTGCACCCGGAGATCGAACCGCTTGATTCGCACCCGGGCTGTGTATGCATGGGCGGCTACGGCAGTCATGGGCTGGCGGGCGGCGAGCTCTTTTTCCCGCTGAAGGACTGTCCGGAACACAAGGGCATCTACCCGGTCTTCGGGCATGTCATTGAAGGCATGGAGGAAGTGCTGCGGATTGCGGCATGTGAAACCAGGCTGCTGGAGGATTTCATCATTCCGGAGATGGTCGTCTATGAGCCGCTGGAACCGCAGGTCATCGATCATGTGGAACTTCGGCTGTTCGGACAGACGTATCCGGAGCCGGTGCGGATGAGTGAAGACTGGACACCGCCGACATGGAAATAAATAAAACGGTATGATGTTCCTTCTCGCCATGGCAGTCGG
>JAFOIT010000197.1 GCA_017420585.1 Solobacterium sp. | reverse complement strand
CCGCAGCCCCGGACCACGATACCGCCATGGGGATGATCGCGCCGGTTATTGCCGAAATCCGGCACCGCCTCGGTGACGAATATATCCGCTATATCCGGGAAGAACTGCCGGAATGAGACAGGGGGAACCGGTTTTCCCGGGTAATGATCAAAACGATGGAATACTTTGATATCTGTGATGAAAACGGCTGCCCCCTGGGGGAAACCGTCAGCCGGGACGAAGCCCACCGGCTCGGCATCCGGCACCGCACCGCCCATATCTGGATCATCCGTTGTGTGCGGGGCAGGTATGAAGTCCTGCTGCAGCAGCGCAGCCTGCAGAAGGATTCCTTTCCGGGCCTCTTTGATACCTCCTCGGCCGGCCATGTGCCTGCCGGGCAGGAACCGCTGCCTTCCGCCCTGCGCGAACTGCGGGAAGAACTGGGCCTTGCGGCAGGACCGGAAGACCTGCAGTACATCGGGCAGTTTCACATTCAGTACGAGAAGGTGTTTCATGAAGCCCTGTTCCGGGACAATGAAGTCGCCTGGGTCTATGTGTATGAGAAGCCGGTAGAGGCTGATACGCTGGTCCTGCAGGTCAGTGAAGTGGCCGCGGTCCGCTGGTTTGACATGGCCGAGGTGCGCCGGGAAATCGAACATACCAGGGAGCGCTTCTGTGTCCCGAAGGCAAGCCTGGACCTTCTGGCCCGCTGGCTCAGGGAAAGATAAACCTTTTTGCTTGAACAGGATAACGGGATTTACTCCGAGAACTTCCAGGCAGTATCCAGGGCGATTTCCATCATGTCGGTGAAGCTGTTCTGACGCTCTTCGGCGGTCAGGGCCACCGGTTTGAAGAGATGGTCGCTGATGGAAAGGATGGACAGGGCTTTCTTGCCGCAGGCGGCAGCTGTCCAGTACAGGCCGGATGTTTCCATTTCCACACAGAGGTGGCCGAATTTTCTGAGTTTCTCGTTCAGATCCGGCTGCGGATAGTAGAAGAAGTCAGAGGTATAGACCTTGCCGACCTTGAACTTCACGTCTTTTTCGCGTGCCGCCCGGACGGCTTCCTCCAGCATGTCATAGTCACCGCAGGCTGCCAGCTGGCCCGGAATGCCGAACGCATTGCCGTAGGACGAGTTTGTGGAAGCGGCCTGGGCGATCACGACGTCACGGGCATCCACATCGTCAGCCAGTCCGCCGGCTGAGCCGATGCGGATGATGGCTTCAACCCCGAACTGGTTGTACAGCTCGGTCGCGTAGATTCCCATGGAGGGGACACCCATGCCGTGGCCCATGACGGAGATGCGCTTGCCCTTGTAGGTGCCGGTGAAGCCGAGCATGTTTCTGACCTCGTTGAAGCAGACAACATCGGTCATGTACTGATCGGCGACAGCCTTGGCGCGCAGCGGGTCACCCGGCATCAGCACGACTTTGGCAATCTCGGCGGTAGCGCGGATGCTGGCGGAAATAGATTCTCTTGGTTCCATAGTGTTTTAATCTCCTTTTATTCAGCGAACAGTTTTTTCAGATTGATGTCAAACGGCGGCCGGACAATGCCTTTCTCCGTGATGATGCCGGCGATCAGGCTGTGATCGGTCACATCGAAGGCCGGGTTATAGCACTTGACGGCTTCCGGGGCCATCGGTTCCTTGTACCACATCTTCTTGATCTCTTCCGGATCCCGCAGCTCGATGCGGATGTCATCACCGGTCGGGGTGTTCATGTCAATGGTGGAGGACGGACCCAGCACGTAGAACGGGATGCCGTAGTGCTTTGCCAGGATGGCAACGCCGGACGTGCCGATCTTGTTGGCAGCGTCACCGTTGGCCGCCACCCGGTCACAGCCGACAAAGACCGCGTTGACCCAGCCGTTCTTCATGACGATCGAGGCCATATTGTCGCAGATCAGCGTCACGTCCACCCCGGCACTGCTCAGTTCATATGAGGTCAGCCGGGCTCCCTGCAGGAGCGGTCTTGTTTCATCGGCGAAGACATGGAAATTCATGCCCCGCTCGCGGCCCAGCAGGACCGGGCCGATGGCTGTGCCGTAGCGCGAAGTGGCCAGCGGGCCGGCATTGCAGTGGGTCAGGATACCGTCACCGTCCTTCAGCAGGGACAGGCCATGCTCGGAGATGGCCGCGCACATCGCGATGTCTTCTTCATGGATGGTGATTGCCTCCTTCTTCAGCAGCGCCACGATTTCCGAGACGGGCAGCCCGGCATTATCGCGCACGGTCTTTTCCACCCGGTTCAGGGCCCAGGACAGGTTGACTGCGGTCGGGCGGGAGGAATTCAGGTATTCCTTGTCCGCATGGAACTTTTCACAGAACCGGTCATAGGGCAGGTCCTGATACTGCGCTGCCAGCACATACATGGCATAGCCGGCAAAAATACCGATCGCCGGGGCCCCGCGGACCTGCAGCTGCCGGATGGCATCGTAGCAGGGCTGCAGCTCATCCAGTTCCAGATGCACCACCCGGTTCGGCAGGGCTGTCTGGTCAATGATAATGACTTTCTTCCCATCGTCGGAGAGACGGATATTCTCGGCGTGGGTCACATTTCTGATCGTCGTCATGATAATGTCTCCTTACGTATCTATTTTAGGAAATGGCGCTTTTCGGCGTCAATGGCAGAATTCCGCCATCTGCAGTACAATGGGGACATGGCAAAAGAAGAGAAGAAAACCAATGCCATGCGCATGCTGGACAGTGAAGGGATATCCTACACCGTGCACGCGTATGACGTCAGTGACGGCCAGCTGGACGGCGTCACGGTAGCCCGCAAGTGCGGCCAGGATCCCGAACAGGTATTCAAGACCCTGGTGACGCAGGGGGATGACCGTGAGCACTATGTTTTTGTCATTCCCGTGGCCGAGAAGCTGGATCTGAAAGCCTGTGCCCGGGCTGTCGGGGTCAAAAGCGTGGAGATGATTCCCCAGAAAACGCTGCTGCCGCTGACCGGGTATATCCATGGCGGCTGCAGTCCCGTGGGCATGAAAAAACCGTTCGTCACGGTTTTTGACGAAACGGTTGTGCTGTTTGATACGATCATGGTGTCAGCCGGCAAAGTGGGCCTGCAGGTGGAGCTGAATCCGGAAGACCTGCTGCGCGTTACAAGCGGCACCACCGCGGCGCTGACCCGCAGCTGAACAGGCTCAGGCCTGTTTTTTTCGCGGCCGGAAGAGATCACACAGGATCAGGATCAGCACATATCCGCAGAAGCCGCCGAACAGGATCCCGCCGCCGTCGATGAACATGTCGAAGACTTCGCTGCTGCGCCCGGCTACCATGGTCTGGATGGTTTCATCCGCCACCGGGATCAGGAACAGGAACAGCGCAAAGTTGATAAACCGCCAGCGGAACAGCGGGCAGATGCACATGGCCAGGGCCACCAGGAAACCCAGGCCGCTGAATTCCGCGAAGTGTGCCAGTTTGCGGACATAGTGGTGAAACAGGTCGAAGTCCACCCAGAACCCGTACCGGTTGACAATCGCCAGCAGCCGGTATGTAAACGTATGAGACATCTCCTGGGAGGCTTCCGCCACCATCATGGAGTTCGAGAAGATCCAGCCGATATAGGCGAATACGATCAGCCAGACCCACCAGTGCTTACGTGTTTTCTTCATATGCACGGTATGATAGCACAAATCGGATATCTGGTATAGAATAACGGCGTGAATCTTAATATCCTGCAAGGTGGAAAACATCTGCCGGATTATCTATAATTATTAAATGGATTCCACGGAGGTGACCAGATGATCGAATGCACCCACGTATATAAAAAATACAAGAAAGGCGTCAACGCGCTCTTTGATATCAACCTGAAAATTGACCAGGGAGAGTTCGTGTACATTATCGGACCGACCGGTTCGGGCAAGAGCACCCTGATCAAGCTGCTGGACGGCGAAGAGATTCCGACCAAGGGTGATGTCTACGTCGTCGGTATTGATGTCGGCCGGCTGCGGCATTCCAAAGTGCCGATCTACCGCCGCAACATCGGCGTTGTCTTCCAGGATTTCCGCCTGCTGCCAAGCAAGACGGTCTTTGAAAATATCGCCTATGCCCTGGAAGTCATCAATATGAGCAGTGACCTGATCCGCCGGCGGGTGCGGGAAGTCATGAACCTGGTCGGCCTGGATGACAAGGGCAACGCCCTGCCGGGTGAACTGTCCGGCGGCCAGCAGCAGAGAGTGGCCATTGCCCGGGCGATTGCCAACCGGCCGAAGGTGCTGATCGCCGATGAGCCGACCGGCAACCTTGATCCGGCCATGTCGGATGAAATCATGACCCTGCTGGAGAAGATCAACCGGGAATACGGGACAACGATCCTGATGGTTACCCATGACCTGGCCCTGGTCAACAAGCACCGCAAGCGGACCATTGCCCTCGAGCACGGGCATATCACCGCCGACCTGAAGGAAGGAGGCTATGTTCAGCATGATCAGTAGAATATGGCGTCCGATCCGGGACGGGTTCAAGGGCTTTGTCAGGCACGGGGCCATGGCGCTGTCCAGTTCCGTGGCAGTTACGATCACCCTGATTATCATCGGGATTTTCGGTGTTTTCATGACCAATGTATCGCGCTTTACCGAAGGTCTTGAGCAGAGTGTGCAGATCTCCGTCAAGGTGGATTATGACTATGAAGCGGCCAGTGAGGAAGACCGCATCAGCCTGGCCATTGCCGGTATCCCGGGGGTGCGCTCGGTCAATTATTCCAGCAAGGCGGATGAATTCGAGTACTATATCAACAGTTTCAATGATGAAAAGATGAAGGAAGCCTACGCGCCGTTCCGGGATGACAACCCGATGCATGACGCGTTCTATGTGGAAGTCTCCGACGGGACGCAGCTGGAGAACATTGCAGCCCAGATCGAAAAGATCGAAGGGGTTGAGGAAGTCAACTTCGGCGGGCTGAGCGCGGTGAAGATGGTGGCGGCCATGCGGTCGATCCGGCTGGGCGGCACAGTGCTGGCCCTGGCCCTGTCACTGCTGGCGATCTTCCTGATCCAGAATACGATCAAACTGACAATTATGGCCCGGGCCGATGAGATTGCCATCATGCGCAATGTCGGCGCCCGCAACAGCTATATCCGCTCGCCGTTTGTCATTGAAGGAATGATCATCGGCATTGTCGGTGCCCTGAT
>JAFOIT010000196.1 GCA_017420585.1 Solobacterium sp. | reverse complement strand
GCTTATCCGGAAGACAAGGAAATGATTGAGGACAACTTCCAGAAACTGGAAACGGACCTGATCAACCTTGATGCCCAGTACCAGGCCCTGGCCACAGCCAACCAGCACGATAAGAAAGAGATCAAATTTGTATCCATGACCGCAAGTTTCGGCAACTGGCAGAAGACGTACGGTTTCCAGGTCTACCCGGTCATTCTTTCCAAGTACGGTGTCCTGCCGAACGAGCAGCAGCTGGCTGTCATTGAGAAGCGGATTCAGGATGACGGCGTCCGGTATATCGTCTACGAACCGAACATGACGGCAGACATGACAGTACTGTTTAACCAGATTGAAGATGATCTGGGCCTGACCCGGGTGGAATTGAGCAATCTGTCTTCGCTGACCGCGGCAGAGGACAACTCCGGCAAGGATTATCTCTCCATCATGTACGAAAATCTCAGCGTATTGGAAACGATGCGGGAACCGCGCCAGACCGCAGCCCCGGCAGTCACGGCGGAACCGGCAGAGGAGCCGGAGGAATCGCCGGATCCGGAAGCGACCGAAACACCGGAATAAGAGCGGCACTGCGTTTCAAGGCCTCCTATGATACAATATTCAGGGAGGTTTTTTTGTATGAAAAAACTGTTGCTGGTGGATGGGAATTCGATGCTGTTCCGGGCGTATTATGCCACGGCATACGGCCGGAAAATGACAAGTCCCGAAGGAATTCCGACGAATGCGGTATTCGGCTTTGCGTCCATGATGCAGAAAGCGATTGATACGGTGAAGCCGGATTCGGTGCTGGTTGCGTTTGACGCCGGCAAGCATACCTTCCGGCATGAATTATATGCGGATTACAAAGGCGGCCGTAAGCCGGCGCCGGATGACCTGGTGCCGCAGTTCGGCCTGGTGCGTGACTATCTGGACGGCTATCATATCCGCTGGGTGGAAATGCCCGATATCGAAGCTGATGACCTGATCGGCACGATGTCGAAGCAGTCGGCGGAATACGAGACAGTCATCCTGACCAGTGACCGGGATATGCTGCAGCTGATTGATGACAGCACAACCGTGCTCCTGATGAAGAAGGGCCTGACCGACATGGCGGAAATGAACCCGGCCGCCCTGCAGGAAGAGCTGGGTATCGAACCGCTGCAGATTATTGATTTAAAAGGCCTCATGGGCGATACCAGTGACAATATTCCCGGTATTCCCGGGGTGGGTGAAAAGACCGCCCTGAAGCTGCTCGCTGACTACGGCTCAGTGGAAAATGTGCTGGCCCATGCGGATGAGCTGAAGGGGGCCCTGGCCAAAAAGGTGGATGCCGGCCGTGCGTCGGCCGTCCTGAGCAAGACCCTGGCGACGATCCGGCGGGATGTACCGCTGGACTTCGGTCCGGATGACTGCGCCTTCGCCCCGGATTATAAGTCGCTGATCCGCTTCCTTGAAAGCCTTGATATGAAGAGCCTCATCAGCCGGTATGCCCAGGCGGAAGAAACCGTTCCGGTCAATGAGAGCCAGCCGGCAGAAGCGTCCTTCATGCGGGCAGAGACATGCCCGGAAGAGCTGCTGAAGGGGCCGCTGGCGGTATTTGTGGATGCTTCCTCGGAATCCTTCCTGCAGGCGGAGGCATTCGGCCTTGGCCTTGCGGGGGCAGCGGGCAGCGTCTACATGGATCTTGCGGATGTCAGAAAGGATACGGCACTCTGCCGGGCCCTGCAGGATCCCGGGATTACCATTATCGGTTTCGACGTGAAGCGGAACCTGCACCTGCTCGGCCGGGAGGACCTGGCCGTGCGGTTCAGCGAAGATGCCATGATCCTTGCTTCGCTGGCGGATTCCACGCTGACCAGCATTGACAAGATTTTTGACCGGTTTGACCTGCATACCGCCGCGTCCCAGGAACAGGTTCACGGCAAGCCCGGCCGCCCGGTCCTGGCCGATCCGGACATGCAGACACGGTTTGCCTGCGAAAGCGCGGCCAATATCCTCAGACTGTATGAACTGACCCTGCCGCTGATTGAGGAATACGGCATGGTTTCCCTGTACCGGGATATTGAAATGCCGCTGACGGAAATCCTGTACCGGATGGAAAAGACCGGGATTGTCTGTGATGAGCGCGTGCTGATGGACATCGCGGCCGGCATGAAAACGGAAATCGATGCCGAGCAGGCTGAGATCTATGCCCTGGCCGGTCAGGAATTCAACATCAATTCCCCCAAGCAGCTGGGTGAAGTGCTTTATGACCACCTGCAGCTGCCAAGCGGGCGCAAGCGCAGCACTTCGGCGGATGTCCTGGAGAAGCTGGCGCCTTTCCACCCGATCATCAGCCATCTGCTCAATTACCGCAAACTGCAGAAGATCTACAGCACCTATGCCGAAGGCCTGCAGAAGTATATCGCCGCGGACGGCCGGATCCATACGCTGTACAACCAGTGTGCCACCCAGACCGGCAGATTATCCTCCAGTGAACCGAACCTGCAGAACATCAGTGTCAGGGATGAGCAGGGGAAAGTTATCCGGCGGGCGTTCAAGCCGAGTCCGGGGTGCGTGCTGATTGCCAGTGACTACCACCAGATCGAACTGCGCATTCTGGCCCATATGGCCAACGAACCGGGGCTGATTGATGCCTTTGTGTCAGGCGTAGATATCCATACCAGGACAGCCATGGATGTGTTCGGCGCGGCGCAGGATGAGGTGACCCCGCTGATGCGGCGGCGGGCCAAGACCGTCAACTTCGGGATTGTCTACGGCATCAGTGATTTCGGCCTGGCCCAGCAGCTGGACATCAGCCGCCGGGAAGCGGCGGAATTCATTGAAAGCTATTACCGCTCTTATCCGGGCATCCGTTCCTACATGGAACAGATTGTCAAAGACTGTGAGCGGGACGGCTATGTGACGACCCTGTGCAGCCGCCGGCGGGAAATCCCGGAGATTCATGACAAGAACCGCATGGTGCGTGAATTCGGCCGGCGGGCGGCCATGAACGCGCCGATCCAGGGTTCGGCTGCCGATCTGATCAAGATCGCGATGATCCACATCGACCAGGCCATGAAAGCAGCCGGGGTGCAGGCAAAGATGATCCTGCAGGTGCACGATGAACTGATCTTTGACGTCCCGGAAGCGGAAACTGATATTATGAAACAGATTGTGGAAGAGGGCATGGTGCATGCCATGACCCTGAAAGTCCCGCTGACCGTGGAATGCTCCGTCGGTACAGACTGGTATGAGGCCAAATAATGCCGGAACTGCCTGAAGTGGAAACCGTGCTCCGGGCCCTGGAACTCAGGGTGAAGGATGCCGAAATCAGTGATATTATCATCCGCTGGCCGAAAGTGATCGAAGGGGATCCGGATGTCTTTGCCAGGACGCTCAAGGGACAGCATTTCCGCGGCTTTAACCGGCGCGGGAAGTACCTGCTGTTTACCATGGATGACTGCCTGCTGGTCAGCCATCTGCGCATGGAGGGGAAGTATTTCATCAAAACCGATGCTGACCCGTTCAGCCGGCATGAACATCTTGTCTTCTGCCTGGCTGACGGCCGGCAGCTGCGCTACCATGACACCCGCAAGTTCGGCCGTATGCAGATCCTGCCGAAGGATACGGACCTGAACTCGTTCCATGATCTGGGACCGGAACCGTTTGCGGAGGCCTTCTCGCCGGCATATATCCATGCCTGGCGGCGGGGTCGGAAGATGCCGCTCAAGTCACTGCTGCTCAATCAGTCGTTTGTGGCCGGGGTCGGCAATATCTATGCGGATGAGATCCTGTTTGCCTGCGGACTCCGCCCGGGCCGCAGCTGTGCCCGGATCACCGGAAAAGATGAAGAGAATATCGTGCGAGAAACCAGGCGTATCCTCAGCGCGGCAATTGCCTCCGGCGGCACGACCATCCGCAGTTACAACAGTTTCGGGATAACCGGGCTGTTCCAGCTGGCCTGCCAGGTGCACGAGCAGAAGACCTGCCGGCAGTGCGGCAGTGAAATCAAAGTGAAATGGATCGGCGGGCGGTCCAGTTACTATTGCCCGCATTGTCAGAAATAACATGAAGAAAATCGGCATTACCGGGACAATAGGATCTGGGAAATCAACCTTTGCATATCTGATCAGGGAAGCCGGCTGGCCTGTTTTTGACGCGGACGCGAGCAGCCGGGCATTCCTGCAGAAAGGCACCGGTTCCTACGACGAGATCGTTGCCTGGTTCGGGCCGGAGGTGGTGGATGAGCAGGGAAACCTGATCAATGCGGCCATCTCAAGCCGGGTGTTCGGCAATGAGGAAAACCGCCTGATGCTCAATGCGATCATTCATCCCCGGGTCAGGGCTGACTTGCTGGCCTTCATGGCGGCGCACCGGCAGGACAAACTGGTTTTTGCGGAAGTGCCGCTGCTGTATGAGGCCGGCTGGGAAGACCTGTTTGACCAGGTGGTGGTTCTGACCTGCACGGAGGAAAATGCCGTTGCCCGGCTGGTGCGGGACCGCGGCTACACCCGTGAACAGGCGGAAGGACGGCTCCGTTCGCAGCTGAGCCGGGACATACAGATTGCCAAAGCGGACAAAGTCATTCATAATGACGGCACAGCGGATATGCTGGCGGCGGAAACCGCCCGCTGGCTGAAGGAACTGGAGGAAGGGGAAGAGAATGGAACTGAAGACCGGTGATGTATATCGAATCGAATGCGGCAGTTTTCTCAGCGATGATCTGACGGTATCGCTGTTTTCCCTGTACCAGCCGCTGATCGGCCGGGATGCGGCCGCGCTGTACATGACACTTTACAGCGAAGGCTGCCGGCAGAAAACCCAGGAAAGCCATGCCCGGCTGCTGGCCATACTGAATATGAGCATTGATGATCTCGAGAGGGCCAGAATCCGGCTGGAAGAATACCTGCTCCTGCGGGTCTACATGCAGACACAGGAAACCCGGACCAGCTTTGTCTATGTCCTTAATGCGCCGCTGTCAGTCAGCAGTTTCCTGGCGCAGAAAGAACTCATGGGCCTGCTGGCGGCGGCCCTTGGCAGCCGGCAGATGGAAATGACCGTAGCCAAGCTGCAGCCGGCCGGACTGCCGGGTGCGAATTACCGTGAGATCACCCGGGCGGTATCCCATGCCCGCCGCAGTGTCAGCTATGACCGCAGTGTCGACTACAGCCGGCCGGAAAAACGCTACCGGTTTTCCGATGCGGATACCGAAATCAATTTTGACTATGAACGCTTCCTGTCACAGACCTCAACGCTGGTCTTTCCGGCCGAACTGCGCAGCCGTGAGAATATGCAGCTGATCGGCCAGCTGGCCACGGTATACGGGCTGTCAGCCGAACGCATGCGGATTCTGGTCATGCGCTGCATTAATATCAATGCCATGACCTTTGACGCCGAAAAGCTGAAAGTCCTGTGCCAGAAAACCCAGCCTGATGTAATGCAGGCCAAAGATCCTTACAGCCTGCCGCCGGTATCCTTCCTGCAGGCCCGCCAGAACGGGGCCCCGGTATCGGTGGCCGACCGCAGGATTCTGGAAAATCTTTCCCTGAACATGAAGTTCTCCGGGGAAGTCATCAATATAATGATTGAGTATATCCTGCGGGTATCACAGAACCGGCTGGTCAAATCGTTTGTCGACATGGTGGCCGGTGAGTGGGCCCGGGACGGGGTAAAGACACGTGAGCAGGCGTTCGCGGCAGCCCGCAAGACGCCGCCGGGAGGCGGGGGCCGGAAAACCGGCAGGGACATGCCTGAGTACTATGAACGGCTGGAAAACAGCCCGGAAGAGAAAGCCAGTGATGAGCAGCTGCAGGAAGTGCAGGAAATGATGAAAAGGATGGGCAGACAGTAATGGAAAAGATGAATCCGGCACTGGTAAACCCGGAAGCGTGGGAAGCCCAGCGGCAGAAGAAAGCGGCTGAACTCCTGCAGGATCCGGAAGCCATGAAAATCATACAGGCCTACGGGATCCCGGCGGAAGCCGTGGTCCGGCAGCCGCAGCGCATTCACGACTGGCTGCAGGAACTTTCCCGGTGCAGAAACTGCGCCGGCCTGGCTGACTGTAAACAGAAACGCCGGGGCTGGCGGAGCTCCCTGCGCTTTGACGGGGTTCTGAGTGATACCATGGAGACCTGCCGTTACGCTGATGAAAAGCAGAAACAGGAAGCACACCTTGAACAGTACCTGATCAGTGATCTCGGGGCCGCGATGGCGACAGCCTCCTTTGAGGATATCAAGGTCACCGACAGCGATACACGTTCCTATGTGAATGCCCTGATGAAGACGATGACGGCCTGCAGTTCCATGAAAGGCCTGTATCTCTACGGCAATCTCGGAACGGGCAAGACATATCTTTCCGCCTGCGCGGCCAATCAGCTGGCCCGCCAGGGAAAACAGATTGCCTTTGTTCACTGCCCGGCCTTTGCCGAACGTCTCAGGACCCTGCAGAAAACCAATGAGCACCGGACGGAGATCAGCCGGATGACCTATGCGGATTTCCTGGTTCTGGATGATATCGGCGCGGAAGAAGTGAATGAGCGTCTGCGGGCGGTGATCCTGGCAGTCCTGGATGCCCGCATGCAGAACGGACGCTGCACCTGGTTTACTTCCAATTATGACTTCCGGACGCTGCAGCAGCACTTTACGCTGCCGTATGACGGCCGCAATGAACTCGATGCCATGCGCATCATGGAACGGATCAGAGCCCTGGCGGAACCGCTGGAAATCATCGGGGAAGACCGGCGGCTCGTGAACCGGAAAGGGGAAAAAGAATGACAGTACTCGAATCCTTCGGACATTCCTGCTTCAGAATCACCGCAGCCAATGGTTATCAGGTTGTCTTTGACCCGTATGAAACCGGCAGTGTACCGGGTGTCGACCTGCCGGCGGGGCTCACCGCCGATGCCGTATACTGCTCGCACGGTCACGCGGACCACAACGCGGCCCATCTGGTGCAGCTGCGCCAGGACGGCCCGGAAAATCCGTTTGTCATGACCGAAATCACTGTACCGCATGATGATGCCGGCGGGGCCAAGCGGGGCATGAATGTCATCCGCAGACTGCAGTCGGCAGACTTCACGGTCATTCATTACGGGGATATCGGCCGTGACCTGACCGCGGAGGAAACCGAAATCCTTAAAGGCGCGGACCTGATCCTGATCCCGGTCGGCGGCCACTTTACCATTGACGCTGCGCAGGCCGGCAGGATCATCTGTGATACCGCGCCGAAAACAGCAGTGCTGATGCATTACCGCAGCGCGCTCGGCGGGTATGATGTGATCGCCCATATCGATGATGTCAGAAAGATTATCCCGGCAGAACACTGCCCGGACTGGACCATGACCGTGGAAGATCACCCGGGTATCTGGACAATGGAACCGTATCGCGGGTAAAGAACTGGCAATTGATCGACATATCTGCCAGACAAATAAATACTGATAAATATGCTTAATATACGTATATCGAAAGTAATATCAAGGCAAGAATCATAAATAAATTAGCACTTAGGTATTGACAGTGCTAATAACTGCGCTATCATATAAGTGCAGCTGGATGATGGCTGAGAAAGAGGTGTACAAATGATGAGATATTTACCGGAAAGAAAGAGTTTGTTTGATGATATGTTCGATTCCATGTTTAACGGCAGCGGCTTCAATTCCGCCAATGCCCTGATGCGCACGGACATCCGTGAGAAAGACGGGAAATACCTGCTGGATATTGACCTGCCTGGCTACACAAAGGAAGACATCAAGATTTCCCTGTACAACGGCAACCTGACAGTTCATGCGGAACACAATGAATCGCAGGAAGAAAAGGACGAAAAGGGAAATGTCCTGCGGCAGGAGCGCTACAGGGGCTCTGTCAGCAGAAGCTTCTATGTCGGTGACGCCATCCGTGAAACCGATGTCCACGCTTCCTTCAACAACGGCACACTGACCGTTGAAATCCCGACAGCGGAGAAAAAGGAAGCAGAAGAAAAGAAGTTCATCAGTATTCTCTGATTATGAAAAGAGCCCGTATCATTGTGATCTGCTCCATTGAAAATGGACAGTAATAAAAAGACCCTTGAGAGCACCTCATGTACAATCAAGGTACAGGAGGTGCTTTTACTATGGCAGGAAAGCCGAACAATAAATACTCATATGAATTCAAAAAGGAAGCTGTCGAGAAGTATT
>JAFOIT010000195.1 GCA_017420585.1 Solobacterium sp. | reverse complement strand
CGGGGCCAGTGTTCTGTTTCCCGGCTCCCGGAAACCGGCCATGGTCATCGCTGACATGCAGGCGGACAGGCTGCTGATCGAAACCGACGCCCCGTTCCAAAGCCCGGTCATGAACCACCGGCACGAACCTGCCGATATCATTGCCATATACGAAGCCATTGCCCGGATCCGCGGGATTCCCCTGGCGGAACTGGAAAAGATCACGGAGGAAAACTTCGACCGTGTATTCGAAAATTCATGAAATATAAAAACAGCCCGCAGGCTGTTTTTCAGTTCATCTGATGATCGAGGATATTCAGCACCACGGCCATGGCGGTCGGCAGGCTGTCGAGATCGATCCACTCTTCGCGGGTATGCGCGCCCTGACCGGTAATGGTGCCGATCGTATTGCCGGGGATGCCCATGGACAGCGGGATATTTGCGTCCGTGGAGGCGGCCCGGCACTTGACTTCGCCGTTCCAGCACTCCCTGATCCAGGTGACGTTCTGTTCGGTAAAGGCCTGCAGGGCAGCCATATCCATGGCCCCCATGCCCGGCCTGACCCCAAGCAGCTCACACTGCACGTCATACCCCTTTGCCTGCCAGGCCTGCAGGATTTCATCCAGATAGCCCTTCATGGTCTGCAGGCAGCCGTCATTGTCAGAGCGGTATTCATAGAGTATCGCGCAGCGCTGGGCAATGGAATTGACCGTGGAACCGCCCTCAATCGTACCGACATTGTAGGTGGTGTAGCTTTCTGCCGGCGGCACGATGGCGTAGAGTTCGCTGATGATGCGGGCCATGATTTCAATGGCATTGTCGCGGCCGAAGTCACCGTACGAGTGCCCGCCCTGTGTCTTTACCGTAATCCGGTACCGGTGTGAACCGACCGGCGTATTCGTAACGCCGCCGATATATCCGTCAAACGAGTAGAACCGGGCAATTTCATGACCGTGATCCCGGAAGATCTGTTTGGTCCCGTCCAGGTTTCCCAGGCCCTCTTCACAGGAATTGGCCACGATCATGAAGTTGTGCCGCAGCGTGTCCCGGTGCTGCAGGACATACCGCAGGCCGAACATCAGGGAAACCAGGCTGGCGGTATCATCCCCGATGCCGGGCGCCGCGAGAATACTGCCGGTGCGCGTCATGGGCAGCGGTTCCGTATCCGGGAATACGACATCCATATGGGCCATGAATACCGTAAAGGGTTCGCCCGGCACGGTCTCCAGCCGGCAGACAACATTCTTCGCCTCATCAATATAGGCATCGGGACAGCCGTTGTCGCGGAACCAGTTCAGGCAGTATTCTGCCCGCCGGTCTTCCTGATGGCTGGGGGCCGGGATCTTTCCCAGTTCCTGCAGTACGGCGATGGCTTCGGTCTGATGCTGTTCAATAAATTCCAGTATTTCCTTTTTCATCTCAGTGCTTCTTTCCGAACCGTTCCAGGAGTCTCGCCGTGGCGTCTTCCATGGTTACAGGTTCTTTCTTTGCCGGCCGCGGTTCAGCCGGTTTTTTATTGTCCGGTTTCCGGCCGCGGTTCTGGCGGCGGCTGCGGTTCTGCTGGATCATCGCTTCCCGTCTTTCAAGATCAGCCGGCGGCAGCAGGCTCAGCTGTACCTTTTCCTTGACCTCATCTATGCCGATGACATAGACCTGGACGATATCGCCGACCGCAACCACTTCGCTCGGGTGGCTGATCCGGTTCATGCTCATGCGGGTAATATGCACCAGACCGTCCGCGTGCAGGCCGATATCGACGAAGGCGCCGAAGTCGACGACATTGCGGACCGTACCGGAGAGCTGGTCCCCGATATGCAGGTCCTTGATTTCCAGGACGTCACTCTTGAGCAGGGCCCCTTCAAACTGGTCACGGTAATCCCGCAGCGGCTGCCGGATGGCATCCTTGATATCCTGCAGGGTATAGGCATCAATGCCCAGGGCCGCGATCTTTTCATCGTTGAAGACCGCGTCGGCAGTGCCGAGCTGCGTAATGCCGCTGGCCTGCATGACCCGGCGGGCGGCCTCATAGCTTTCCGGGTGGATCGCGGTCGCGTCCAGCGGTTCCGTCCCGCCGACAATGCGCAGGAAGCCGGCACACTGGGTAAAGGCCTTCGGGCCGAGCTTCTTGACCTTGAGCAGCTGTTTCCGGTCCGTAAACCGGCCGTTTTCGTTCCGGTAGCTGACAATCTCCCGGGCGATGCCGGCATTCAGGCCGGAAATATGCGTCAGCAGCTCCGGCGAGGCGGTATTCAGGTCCGCCCCGACCCGGTTGACCACCTTCATGATGGCTTCATCCAGACGCTCACTCAGGGCTTTCTCCGGCAGGTCGTGCTGGTACTGGCCGACCCCGATGGACTTGGGATCAATCTTGATCAGTTCCGGCAGCGGGTCCAGCAGTCTTCTGCCGATCGAGACCGCTGAGCGCTCCTCCACGGCCAGGTCCGGGAATTCCCTGCGGGCATCTTCCTGGGCGGACCACACGGAAGCCCCGGCTTCGGACACGATGGCATAGCTGATATTCAGGCCGTTGTCATGAATCAGTTCCGCCACGAGTTTTTCGCTTTCCCGGCTGGCTGTGCCGTTGCCGATGGCAATGATCTGGACACTGTACTTTGTGATCAGGCGCAGCAGCTTGCGCTTGGCTTCGGCCGCAGCCGCCTGTTCATCACCCCGGCCGCGGAACGGGAAGACCTTCTCCACCGCCAGCATCTTGCCGGTTTCGTCCAGGACTGCCAGCTTGCAGCCGTTGTAGAAACCCGGGTCAAAGCCCAGGACAACCCGGCCCTTCAGGGGCGGCTGGGACAGCAGCTTCTCCAGATTCATCGAGAAGACCTCGATGGAACTCTGGTGGGCCCGGTCGGAGAGATCCGAACGGATCTCGTTTTCAATGCTTGGGAACAGCAGCCGCTCACAGCCGTCAATGACCGCGGTTTCCAGCTGTTCTGCCGCAATGGTCCGGCTGCCCTTCTCGTATGCCGCAAAGGCCTGTTTCTGCAGATATTCGTGATCGTATTCAAACGATACGGTTATGACCTTTTCCTTTTCCGCCCGGTCAATGGCCATGATGCGGTGATTGGCAATCGCACTGACCTTCTCGGCGCGGTCATAATACATCTCATAGACGTGCTTTTCGTCTTCCGCATCCTTCTTTTTCTTTGTCACCAGGACCCCGGTCTTCATGATCGTATCCTTGAAGTCCCACCGCAGCCGGGCATTGTCACTGACATTCTCGGCAATGATGTCACGGGCTCCCTGCAGCGCTTCCTCCGGGCTGGCTACGGTCTCATTGACATACCGGGCAGCTTCCGCCAGTACATCCCCGCCTTCCGGCAGCGCCAGCAGCCAGTCGGCCAGCGGCTGCAGGCCGTTCTTGATGGCGACGCCGGCCCGTGTCTTTTTCTTCTGCTTGTACGGCCGGTACAGGTCTTCCACCTCGGACAGCTTGGTGCAGGCCATGATGGCATTGCGGATCTCATCCGTCAGCTTGCCCTGCTGTTCAATCAGGCCCAGCACGGATTCTTTCCGCTCGGCCAGATTCATTTCATACTTGTACTGCTTCTCAATAAACAGGATCTGTTCTTCATCCAGACCTTTGGTTGTATCCTTGCGGTAACGGGCAATAAACGGGACTGTATTTCCTTCTTCCAGCAATTTCAGCGTGTTCGTGACAGACTCATCACTGACATTCAGCCTGACTGCGATTTCCTTCATAATCGATTCATTCATGTCGGTACTCCTTCTGGTTTTCCTATCATACCATACCGGCCTGTGAAAAATGATGAAAAGACCACGGTACAGGGCCCCGCAGGCAAGTCTCTGATTGATGTTTGGGGTGACAGGAATTACAATAAATATAATTGAATAGGAGATCTTGTATGTTCAGAACAGAGAAAGAAGAATTGAATTCCGTTACGTATACTTATCATGTCTACGGACTTAACCAGAAGCGGATGCTCGATCACATCTATACCATCCTGGAAGATAATGACATCACCAGCCATGGCATCATTCTGACCGAGTCCTCCCCGGATGCCGAATGGTCCGGTTTCCCGATTGAGCTGCCGGAGCTCCCGCCGCGTGAAATCTTCACCGAGAAGTACGGTGACCGTGTCTTTGCCGGCATTACCAGCATTATGGAATATCACGGCATGACGATCATGCTTTCATACAGGCCGAAGGATGAGACCATTTCGATCATCATCCCGAAGGAAACAGCCGCTTCGATTGACGAGATCGAAAAGAATGTCATCCCGGATGAAATCGATGACAATCCGGCTGCCTGACGCTTTACAGACAAACAGATGACAATGCCCGCAGGTGAATTGCCTGCGGGCATTTATTATTTCTTCTTTTTCGGGCTGATCAGTTTTCTTTTCCGCAGAAACTGCAGGACATCGTCATCCTGGCCGACGGCGAAAAACAGCGCGTGGCTCTTTCTGCCGGAGCGGAACGACAGGATGCCGTTATCGTCATCGTATGCCAGGTTTTCGGCATGGTCATAGCGGGTCAGCTGGCCCATGACGACAATGCCTTCTTCCGAAAGGCCGCTGCCGACAAACCTGTACATGCAGCCCATGATTATGAGCAGGACCGGCTGCACCGAATGGAACATCCCGGGCAGATTCCGGATATACGTGATGACCGCCACCACGAAGAACAGCAGCGGCACCAGCCAGCGGAAGCCGGTTTTTGTTTTCAGGACAATCGTGCGGGTATTCAGGATCATCCGGGCAATCCAGATCAGTATGACCGCATCCAGCACCAGATAGACTATGGAGTAGAAATCAGCAGTCATGTTTCTCACAGTTTGATCCGGTCACTGTTTCCAGGCCGCCCCGCAGGTATTCATTGACAGCCTCTTCCGTCGGTCCGGAAGCGCCGGCAAAGATGGCAATGCCGCAGGCCTGCAGGGCCTGGATCATGCCTGTGCCGATGCCGCCGCAGATAACCGCCTCAACGCCGCGTTCCCGCAGCCAGGGCGCCAGGTCATGATGCCCGGCCCCGTTGGTATCCACAACTTCTGAACCGGTAATCTTCCCGTCTTCGATCGTGTAAAGCTCGAATTTCTGTGTCCTGCCGAAATGCTGGAACACCATATCATTTTCATACGTTACAGCTACAATCATCTTCTGTTATCCTCCTGCATGTTATTTCTTTTTCTTCCGGCTGACAGCAAACCCGGCAGCCCCCAGCAGGGCCGCGGCCCCGCCGATCAGCCACCCGGCCGCGCTGTTTTTCCCGGCACGGCCATACAGCCAGGCCATCAGGGCATCTTTGTGCCCGCCCGCCCGGAAGACATAGAATCTTTCCTGTGTGTCGCTCATGCCCTCCCAGCGCAGGGTCATCCGTTCCTCACCGCCGTCCAGCACGATCATCTCCGGGTCAGCAATATACTTCCGGGCAATGGTCCCCTGCCGCAGCAGTTCCAGGAGTTCGTTCCAGTCGCTTTCACTGACCTTCTTCTCTGTCCTGTGATGCTTCGAACTGCTGTCATAATAATCCGCAGACAGGGTGATACTTCCATCGGACCTGTATACGGAAATATGGTTATTGGCTTCAACAGTATCACCGCTGGTATCCCAGCTGAACTTCGTGACCAGGGCCGGATCCACATCCTCCTCCCAGGCCAGCTGTTCCTGTTCCGGGAAGAAATCCCGCGGATTCAGCGGATCCGTGCGGCCTTCGGCCAGGACCTGTTCTTCCTGCATTGCCTGCACACGGAAGCTGACGGCTGCCGGGTAACCGTTCTCCTGGCAGTAATAGGCAAGGTGCGGCAGCGCGTCACTGCCGCCGTAGGACTCCCGGTAAGATGTCAGTTCGTTGCCATCCCCATCCAGCATAGTGACAAGATAGCTGTCGGCCCCGGCGGTTTCATCCCACCCCAGGCGCAGATTGCCATAGTCGGTATTCACTCTGATTTCCATATTTTGTCCTTCCGCCAGCACGGGCTGTCCTGCCCCGCAGAAAAAAAGCAGGAGCCCGGCTGTTATGCACGCAGTCATCTTTTTCATGAGTTCATCATATCAGCACCGGTCCGTCATGCTCAACCAAAAACACTGAACAGCGTGTCCCGTGTTTTCGTTTTACTCCCAGAAATCCTTGAACTTGTCAGTCAGGAAGGCCAGGTCCGTCCGGTCATCCAGCTGCTGCTGGACGTCGTTTGCCAGCGGGATTTCATCCGTGATGATACCGTCTATGTCACTGTCCAGGAACTTGTATAAACCCGTTTCGGTATTGACCGTCCAAACGATCGCTTCCTTCCCGGCATCATGAATCAGACCGATCCGGTTCTCCGTGGCGATCTCTTCTTCCATGATCAGATAATCACAGTTCAGGGAAGCGATATTGCCCAGGCCGGCAAAGAACAGCGTCCCGGTCCTGAACTCCGGATACTTTGTTTCAATATAATCAATCACATCATAATCCAGGGAAATGAACACGATGTCATCCTGACAGTCCTTTTCCCGGACAATCTTCACCAGGTCATCCGCCATCTGCTGGTCAGCCGTAGGCCCCTTCAGTTCGATGAACAGGATCTCCCGGTCTTTGATGAAGTCAAGCATCTCCTCGATGGTCACAACCGGAAGCTCTGCCCCGCTGCCGGTGGTATCCGTGATCCGCAGCCGGCCTATTTCCTCCATGGTCATATCCTGCGGTTTCCGGTCCACACCGGTCAGCCGTTTGAAGCTTGTATCATGGTTGATGACATAGTGGTTGTCCGCAGTCCGCTGCACATCGATCTCACTGCCGTAGCAGCCATGGTCAATCGCTGCCTGCAGTCCTTCCAGGGAATTCTCCGAAGCCATGGTGCCGCCGGCCCGGTGCGCTATGATCTTAACCGGTTCCCGCTCGGTGAAGATCTGATTGAACCCGGTCCCCATGACGGCCGCTATGCAGGTAAGCATGAGAAAGACACCGATGACCCGGAGAACCTTGTAGCGGTACAGAAAACGCTTCGGCCGTTCCGGGTAGAGTTCTTCATCATGTCCGGTATATTTCCGGTACAGCCGGGTTATCGTCAGCATGACATAGGACGAATTCAGCAGGCTGATCACCGAGCAGAGATATCCGCCCATTAACAGCGCCAGCACGCAGAGAATCCGGTAACCAATCACGAGCATTGCTTCTTCACCCAGTTGACTGGCCCCCCTCAGATCCACATAATACCGCGACGGCAGATGCATGCCGAGCGCTTCCAGACCCGCTGTCGGAAGATACTTGAACAGCAGGAACCCGGCCATGGAAATAATCCCCAGGCCCAGGAAAACCCTGATCATCCGGGCCGTGAACTGCCGCCAGTGCTTCTTCATGATGCCGGCCGAAATCCGCATCCCCTGCCGCGGTGCCGCCCCGTCCAGCAGGACCGCATGAATGGTAAAGATATACCGGTAGCCGATGATGAGCAGGACAACGATGACCGCCAGGTAGGCTGCCAGTGTCAGCGGTTTTGAAAAGATGAAATCCAGGATGAAATTCGGAATATACAGGGCTTCGGTCAGGCTGATGGAAAAACCGATCCCGCCCAGCGGCACGGCAATGATCACATACAGCATCATCAGTATCCCGGCCGGGGTCAGAAACCGTTTCAACGCCGCAATACCGCGGCTGACTTCGGACCGCAGCGTTGCCCGTTTGCCGGTCATGATGTCATCCGCCAGATAGATCTGGGCCAGCACTTCCGCCGTCACATACATCAGGGCCAGGAACGCCCCGAGCAGGACCGCTGCCGGCATCCGCCAGCCCAGCAGGGACTGCCATAAATTGGCCGTCGTAAAAGCCGTGCCGGAAGAATTGATGATCAGATCAAACAGTATCCCTGTCCCCTGCAGGACAAGGAGCATGAACAGCGTCGTGCGCCACTGAAAACTCCACATCTCCGGCAGAGCTTCAAATACGAGTTTGCGGAAAGAGATCTGTTTCGGTTCTTCCGCCGGTTTCTGATAATTGTTGTCCACGCCAGTATTCTACCATTGTTCCGGCATATTACGGCTTGTTATAATGCGATTGACAGGAGGAATTATCCGTATGAAAACAATCGGCCTGATCGGGGGCATGAGCTGGGAAAGCACGGTCCCCTACTACCAG
Source organism: Solobacterium sp. (assembly GCA_017420585.1). Lineage (GTDB taxonomy): Bacteria > Bacillota_I > Bacilli_A > Erysipelotrichales > Erysipelotrichaceae > Bulleidia. The sequence goes on along the minus strand of JAFOIT010000195.1, from coordinate 9,097 downwards.
ATCATCAACGAAACAGTCAGGGAACATCTCGGCGGACTGCACAGCGCGAAGATCATCCTGTATTCCGTGGAGTTCGACGAAATCGAAAAGTACCAGTCCTCCAATCAGTGGGACAAGGCTGCCGAAGTCCTCGGCAGGGCCGCCCATGGCCTGGAGCTGGCCGGTGCCGACTTCATCCTGATCTGCACCAATACCATGCACAAGATCTACAGCGAGATCCAGGCGGCCGTCAGCGTGCCGGTATATCACATCGCCGAACTGACAGCCGATGAACTGGCGGCCAAAGGCATCACAAAGATCGGCCTGCTCGGGACAAAGTACACCATGACCGAAGACTTCTACAAAAAAGTGCTGATCGACCGCGGCATTGAAGTCCTGATTCCCGAAAAGGACGAAGACATCCGGATGATCAATACAGTCATCTTCGATGAACTGTGCCAGGGCATCATCCGGGAAGAAGCGAAGCAGGAATACCTGCGGGTGATTGATGAACTGACGGCCCGCGGGGCCGGGGGAATCATCCTCGGCTGCACGGAGATCGGCCTGCTGGTGCAGCAGAAGGACACAGACGCCCCGCTGTTTGACACCACTTATATCCATGCCAAGGCAGCAGCTGAAAAAGCATTGAGCGAATAACTCAATGCTTTTTTCCATAACAGCACAGAAATACCCGGCATCACGGTGATGCCGGGTTTATTTCCGATATACGGTGATGACCTGTTCGGCCTGCCTGATGCCGTCCACGGCACTGGAAATGATTCCGCCGGCATAGCCTGCCCCCTCCCCGCACGGGTATACCCCGGCGCAGGCAGTACTCTGGCCATGTTCGTCCCGCGGCATGCGGACCGGGGAGCTGGACCGTGATTCCATCCCCACCATGATGCCCCGGTCAATAAATCCGGGGATTTTTCTGTCAAACGCACGGAAGCCTTCGTCCAGTGACCGGTTGACTTCGGCGCTGAACAGTTCATGCATATCCGCGCTTTCTGTGCCGCGCGGGAAGGATGTATCCAGCGCCCACTGTTCTGTTTCTGTATCCTGCAGGTAGTCACGGATATTCTGGGCCGGGGCCCGGAAGCCGTCCCGGTACGCGTTTCTTTCCAGTTCTTCCTGGAACCGGAACCCGTCCAGCGGATCCCCGTGATAGAAATCTGCCTGGGGAATCTGCACCAGGATGGCACTGTTGGCGTTCTTCCCGTCCCTGGCCGCGTAGCTCATGCCGTTGACCGCAAGCTGGCCCTCTGCCGTTGCGGCAGGTACAACCACCCCGCCCGGGCACATGCAGAAACTGTAAACCCCGCGCCCGGTGGAGGCGGTATATGACAGCCGGTAACTGGCTGCCCCGAGGGCCGGATGGCCGGCATATCTGCCGTACTGGTTCTGATTGATCAGCGCCTGCGGATGCTCGACCCGCACCCCGGCTGCGAAATCCTTCGGTACGATCTGCAGCCCGTCAGCCAGCAGCTGCGCACAGGTATCCGCGGCACTGTGCCCCAGGCACAGCAGGATCTCATGACAGGGAATCACCCCCTGGTTTGTCACAGCCCCGCTCACACGGCCGTCCCGGACCTGCAGGGACAGCAGCTTTGTTTCAAAGCGGACCTCACCGCCCAGACGGATGATTTTACTGCGGATATTGCGGACAATGACCTGCAGCTGGTCCGTGCCCAGGTGCGGCATGGCCTGGTACATGATGGCCGGATCAGCCCCGGCTTCCACGAATTCCTCCAGTACTTTGTGAATCCGCGTATTCTTGATCCGGGTGGTCAGCTTGCCGTCCGAAAAGGTGCCGGCGCCCCCTTCCCCGTACTGTACATTGCTTTCCGGGTCCAGGATGCCTTCCGCAAAGAAGCGCTGCACATCCGCGGAACGTTCCTCCACACACCGGCCCCGCTCGATAATCAGCGGTTTCATACCGGCCTCTGCCAGGATCAGCCCGGCAAACATGCCGGCCGGGCCGAAGCCGGCAATGATCGGACGCGCCGCCGGCCGGTCCGGTTTCAGGGGAATATAGACATCCTTCTGCCCGGCTGTGACATCTTTGCGGCGCAGGTACTTCTCTTCATTCTTCAGATCCGCCAGCACCGTATAACTGTAATGCAGGTCATCGCGGCGGGCATCCAGGGACTCCCTTTCAATGGAAAAAGACAGAATATCAGACGGCCGGCAGTGAAGCTTCCGGGCAATCTGTTCTTCTGTCAATGTTTCATCAAGCTGGCAGATAATCTGTGTGATCTTCAGCATACATCTGTATTATCAGGCATAGAATACCCAGATGACAAGCGCCCCGACCATCGCCGCGATCAGTGTGAACGGCACGCCGATCCGGATGAAGTCCTTCGTGGAAACCTTGTATCCGTTATTCTGCAGGATCCCGATGCCGGCAATGTTGGCCGACGCGCCGACCGGGGTGATATTGCCGCCGAGGGTAACGTCGATCAGCAGGCCGAAGTCAAACAGATACGGGGAAATACCCATCAGGGCAGCGATCCCGGTAACAACCGGCAGCATCGTCGCAACATACGGGATATTGTCAATAAACGCGCTCAGCAGCACCGACACCCCGACAATCATGATATACATCAGCAGTACGGAACTTCCGCCGAAGGATACAAAGGCTGCCGCGACCGCGTCAATGACACCGGCCTGGGTGATCCCTTCGATGACCATGAACAGCCCGCACAGCAGCAGCAGTGTCTTGTAGTCAACCGATGTGAGGACATTGCGCACCACGATCATGGAACGGGCCTTGAAGCCTTCATAGATTGTACCGATTACGCCCAGCGTCATGCAGATGATGCCGTTGGTCAGCTCCGGCTTTTCCGGGAACTGGGAAGCCGCGATCAGCAGCACGATGGTCAGCAGCAGCAGTACCGTCGGCACCCGGTCTTCCACTTCCGTCACATCTTTGCTTTCGACCCTGGTGTTTTCATTGCGGAACAGATACAGCAGCACCGGCACCGTAGCCAGGGCCCCGGCTTCAACCGCGAAGCAGATGCCCGGCCGGCCGAGGAACCAGAAGAAATCATTGAAGCTCATATTGGCATAGCTGCCCAGCAGGATGCTGGTCGTGTCACCGACCAGGGTTGCCGCCCCCTGCAGGTTGGATGATACGGCGATCGAGATGATGACCGGGATCGGGTTGGTGTCCAGCTTTTCCGCCACGGCCAGACCGACCGGCGCCACCATGAGCACTGTTGCGACATTGTCCACAAAGGCCGAGATCAGGCCGGAGAACAGGCTCAGGGCCACAATGGCCCATTTGACATTCGGGGTGATTTTCAGCAGCTGTTCCGACATGCGCACCGGCATGCGGCTTTCGATGAACAGCTCAACCGTCATCATCGTCCCGGCCAGCATCAGCAGGACATTCCAGTTTACCGCCGGCAGCGCTGCCGAGACCGGCAGGATCCCCGTGATCATGAATACAGCCGCTGCGCAGAGGGCCGTAATCCACCGCTTTTCCGAAAAGACCAGCAGCAGGATATACATTGCCGCGAACAGCATGATTGCCAGTGTCATCTGATTCATATACTCTCTCCCTCCAGGCTGTCTTCTCAGAAAAAAACTCATGTACAGCCTAAAACTTATACATGAGTCTCACAATTTCACTATAAGCCGGGTATGGAACCGTGATGACGGCTTATAAACGCACTGCGCCTGTTACTCCCTCAAGCAGATGCATTTTACCACAGTTTCCCGCACCGTCCACAAAAATGTCAGAGAGAATTGACAATTTTCTTGAAATGACGGCCTCTTTCCTCATATCCGGAATACTGGTCGAAGGAAGATGTCGTCGGGGACAGCAGCACGATGTCGCCCGGGACCGCTGCATCCTTCGCCGCATGCACGGCCTGCACCAGGTCCTCAACGATAATTGCCGCGTCACCGACCAGGTCATGCGCAATCCGCGGGCCGGCCAGGCCATAGCCGATCACCAGTTTCACACAGCCCAGGTGCTTCTTCATCTCATCCATGGACAGCCCCTTTTCATAGCCGCCCACCAGCAGGATCACACCCCTGTCAAACGCCTTGAGGGCGGTGATTGTCGCGTCGGTATTGGTACCTTTGGAATCGTTGTAGTACTTCACGCCGTCCAGTTCCCGGGTGAATTCGATCCGGTGTTCCACGCCCTTGAAGGCATAGACCGCCCGGCGGATTTCCTCGGCTGTCACCCCGACGCTCATGCACGCGCTGGCCGCGACAATGATGTTCTGCAGGTTGTGCATGCCCGGGATCGGCACCTTGTCCAGCTCAACGACCTTCTCACCGTTGATGATCATCCAGCCGTCCTTCAGATAGCCGTCCGTATCATCCCGGTACAGGGAGATGGTCTTCTCACAGCAGTGCACCGGATACTTTTCCATATACTCATGCAGGACCGGGTCATCCGCGTTGACCACGAAGACATCATTGTCCTTCATATTCTTATAGATCAGGGTCTTGGACCAGTAATAAGTTTCCAGGCTGCCCATGACATCCACATGATCCGGGGTAAGGTTCATGATCGCTGCCGCATCCGGCCGGAACTGATCGATATCCACCAGCTGGGCCTGGCTCAGTTCCACCGAGATGTAGTAACCCTCTTCTTCAAGCAGGTTGTAATCCAGCACCAGGTCACACAGCGGCGTGCCGATATTCCCGCCGACCAGCGCCTTGTCCCCATAGTGCTCCTTCAGGAACTCATAGACCAGCGTGGTTGTGGTTGTCTTGCCGTTCGTGCCGGTAATGGCGACATAGTGCTGCGGCTTCGCGACCTGGTAGGCCAGCTCGACTTCCGTAATGACCGGGATGTTCCGGTCCGTGAGCTTTTTCACCAGCGGGCTGACATACGGGACCCCCGGGTTCTTGATTACCAGGTCATAGTCTTCGTCAAACAGTTCATCCGCCTGCTTCAGGACCGTCACGCCCCAGCTTTCCAGCAGTTCCTTATCGGCAAGATCCTTCCGGTCAGTCACAATGATATGGTCGGCCCCAAGATGCCGCAGCAGTTTGACGGCGGCCATGCCGGATTTGGCAAAGCCCATGATCAGGATTTTCTTTCCCTTGAACTCCATGCTTTTCTCCCCTTTCATCCAAGCACCGAACAGGCGTCTTCACAGTCTTCGATCTGACTGTCCGCCTCACCCGTAACCGGATCGATTTCGATATACTGACCCATCCATTCGGACAGGCTCTGTGCGTTTTTGTAATGCGGCAGGTCCGCGTCGGAGGAGGCATCCAGCCAGCCCGCCAGCTGCCCGTCTTTAAACACAGCCACCGACGGCGTATAGGAGATTGCCTCACCGATCACCGTGCCGTTTTCCTTCGCGTCATCCAGCGACATGATATAGACCGGCACCTGTCCGGAAGCCGCCACTTCCTTCACAACCGGCGCAAAGGCCGCGCAGGAGGAGCAGCCCGGCAGGTAGACTGAGACCGCAAAGGTTTCCTGACGGCTGATCATCTGCGCAAGCTGTTCCGCATTGATCAGTTCCAGGTCATTTACGAGCGTGCCGGAGGAAGTCTCCGGTTCCTCACCGGCATCCGGCGCCAGCGGGGTCAGCCGGTGCAGGGTGGCGAAATCAATGTAGTGATAGTTCACCTTATGGAAATCATAATAGGTCTTCCCGTTTTCTTCCCGCTTCAGCGTCACGGCATGTTCGCCCTCATAGAACCAGAAACCGCCGGTATTGTAGATCTTCGTTTCATCCCAGCCCAGTTCAATGAGCATGTTCCGGGTCATGCCGGCATAGCCTCCGCCGCCGCACATCAGGAAGATGACCTTGTCCTTCGGGAACAGATATTCCAGGATATCCATCGATTCCTCATAGTTGGCCGTATAGCCGTTTTCATCATGGGTAAACAGCGTCTCGCCATGGTAGCCCTGACCCACTTCTTCCGGCAGCCCTTCCACGTTGCAGAGATACGGATACGGCACAACCTCAAAGCCTTCCACAATCCCGCTCAGCCAGGAATCGCCGCCGATCGCTTCATATTCGGCCTCATCCCTGAGCATGCGCATATCCCGGTAGACCGCGTCATCCCGGAACAGGTACTGGTCAATCGTCGCTTCGTTGATGTTTTTATCGATACCGAACTGTTCCCCCCGCAGCCCGTCTGCGAACTCTGGGGCCGGCAGTTCCGGCAGCGCACTGTTGGAATCATGCGCGCAGCCGCCCAGTACCAGCAGCGCCGCAAGGACGGCAGAAATCGTCTTCACAGGTTTCATGAAAATCACCTCTTGCGCCTATTATATGCCTTCCGTGCCGGTTCGTCACGGGATCTGTCTTACCCTTAATAAAAGGGGACAGGTTTCCCCGCTCCCCGTTTATATTCAAGCCAGATCACTGCCGTTGGAGGCGATTACCTTCTTGTACCAGAAGAAGGAATCCTTGCGGCTTCTGGCCATGGTTCCCTTGCCTTCATCGTCCATGTCGACATAGATGAAGCCGTAACGCTTGCGCATTTCACCCGTGCCGGCCGAGACGACATCGATGCAGCCCCAGGTTGTGTAGCCGATCAGGTCAACCCCGTTCTGCAGGGCCCTGTCCATCGCTTCGATATGGCAGCGGTAGTAGTCAATCCGGAACGGGTCGTGAATCGAACCGTCCGCTTCCACCGTGTCATAGGCCCCCAGGCCGTTCTCCACGACCATCAGCGGCAGGTGGTAGCGGTCATAGATGACTTCCAGATAGTACTGCAGCCCGTCCGGGTCCGTCGCCCAGCCCCAGTCACTGTACTGCAGATACTCGTTGCGCACCCCGGCCGAGAAGTTGCCGCCGACGATATCGGTGGCCTTGTGGGTCGTCACCAGGTTGGACATGTAGTACGAGAACGTATAGAAATCCACTGTGCCCTCAACGAGATCCTTCAGATCCTCCGGGGTGATATCCAGCTTCACATTGTGTTCCTGCCACAGGCGGCCGGCATAGGTGCCGTAGGAACCCTTGCACTGCACATCGCCGCAGTAGAAGATATTCTTCTCCCAGGCATGCCGGTTGGCCAGGATATCCTTCGGATCACAGGTGGCCGGGTACCAGGTGATGCCGCAGATCATACAGCCGATCCTGTTTTCCAGATCGATTTCATGCCCGATTTTGACAGCCCGGGCACTGGCGACAAACTGATGATGCAGGTGCTGGTAGGCATCCGCATAAGCCTCGTCCGGCAGATTCCTGCCCATGTCCAGGAACATGATCGTGTTGTTGATTTCGTTGAAGGTCAGCCAGTGCTTCACCAGGCCCTTGTATTCCCGGAAACAGGTCTCGGCAAAGCGGACATAGTGGTCGATGGTCTCCCGGTTCAGCCAGCCGCCGCAGTGTTCTTCCAGGTACAGCGGGGTATCGAAGTGCCAGATTGTCACCAGCGGCTCGATATTGTATTTCTTCATCTCCAGGAACATGTTCCGGTAGAACTCCACGCCTTCCTTCAGCGGTTCCTTTTCCAGCCCGGTCGGGAACAGGCGGCTCCAGGAAATGGACATGCGGAACTGCTTAAAGCCCATTTCGGCAAACAGGGCAATGTCCTCCTTGTAGTGATGATAGCCGTCCACCGCCTCATGGTTGGGATAATGGTATTCCTCAAGCACCGCATACTTGGCCCCTTCCGGCAGTTTCTCGCCGCGGGTCAGGGTGCCGTGCTTTCCGTCCTTGTCAATATATGTGATGAGTCTGGGCAGGTCCCTTGTGCCGCCGGTCGTGACATCGGTCATCGCCGGACCGCGCCCGTCAAGGTTCCAGCCGCCTTCCCACTGGTTGGCCGCGACCGCGCCGCCCCAGAGAAAATCCTTCGGAAAATGTGTCATGGTATGTTCCTCCTGTTATTCATAATGCAGTTTCCAGTTGTATAATGCGCCGACCAGGTTGGCATCGGATGTGTAATGGCACAAGGCCAGTTCCGCGTGCGGCATGCCGAAGGGCTCCACCATCTCCGCCGCCTTGTCGTATTCTTCCTGCAGGTCCCTGAGCAGCCGCGGGTTGCGGGATACGCCGCCGCCGATCACGATCTTCTCCGGATCAACGATCATCTTGAGATTGAAGATGACCATCACAATGTTCCGCAGCCACTGCCGGTAGGCCTGCAGGGTCTGCGGTTCCCCTTCGTCAATCCAGCGGAACACGTCAATGCCGGTGTAAATCGGGAGGGACGGGTCCGGTTCTTCGTCATTCATGAAGCCGCTGATTTCAAACTGCGCCGGCCGCATGCCCCGGGCTTCGGCCACCATCCGCAGCAGGCTGCTGGTGGAAGAAGTGTATCCGGACATGGTACGCCGGTCATAGCCGCCTGCATGCATGAGCAGGCCGCTCAGTTCCCCGGCCGCGAAATGCCCGCCTTTCTGCAGCCTGCCGTCCATGATGATGCCGCCGCCGACCCCGCTGCCCAGGATCACCGCCGCGCCGCACCTGACATCCTGCAGGGCCCCCTTCCAGGCCTCGGCCAGAACCGCCGCCTTGGCATCGTTTTCCAGGGCCATCGGCACCGTAATCACCGGCTTCAGCAGTGCAAAGATATTCATTTCCTTCAGGACCCGGTTGTACGCCCCGGCCGAATAGGCAAAGCCGCTGTCACTGTCCAGGACCCCCGGCATGGAGATGGCCACCCCGGCCACCTGGTCCCGGTAGCGGGCAAACAGATCCCCGGCCGTCCGGACCACCGCCTCAGTGCTTTCCAGCGGCGCCTTGACCTGGTCCCGGTAAAGAATGGCGGCTTCATCGTCCATCAGGGCATATTTGACAAACGTGCCGCCGAAATCCATGGCAAGATACTGTGTCATAATCATCAGTTCCTTTTCGCAACTATTATAAGGCATGGAAAAAGTCCGGCTCAAGATGAACCGGACCCGGTGATGCTCAATGGTGCACGACGTCTGCCATTGCCTGAATGGCCGCGATGACCGGCGCCGCTTCCGGGCTCAGGAAATAGTCCAGGCTGCTGACCGGCAGATAGTCCCGCAGTTTTTCCATATCACCGTCATGAATCAGCTGGCGGACCATGGACGCGCTGATGATGCCCGCGAGTCCTTCCCGGCGCGGGACAACCACCAGCTCCACCCCGGCCGGGGGCAGCTGGGCCTGCATGACCTCGTTGTATATGGCGGTTACCCGGCTGAACGGTT
>JAFOIT010000194.1 GCA_017420585.1 Solobacterium sp. | reverse complement strand
GTCGAGATACGGCAGGAGTTCCTCATACTTTTCATAGGTCAGCTTGGACATGTCCACATCGATGTAGTAAACGGATATGCCGTATTCATTGAGCACGGCGTCCAGCTCCGGCACAGCCCGTTGGCAGTACGGGCAGTTCGAACGGCCGAAATAAAGCAGCCCGGTGCCGCCTTCATCGAAAAAACGCATGCTCTCATCCGGCGTGATTTCCAGAAACGGCGGTTCCTCGTCATTGAGCCACTGGTAATCCCGCATGTCCGCCGGCTCACTGACCGGTTCCACCGCACTGGTGATGACCAGGCCCGTTTCTTCTTCCTTTTTCCCGCAGCCGGCCAGCGCCAGCGCAGCCGCGCATATACATAACAGTTTCTTCATGCTATTCCCCAAAATACCAGCCATCGCAGCAGTCCTTATCCGGTGCTGCAGGATCAGCCCCGTTCCGCGGTTTTGCGGATAATCGTGCAGATCAGCCGGACCGCCTTCTCCATCTGGCCGACGACAAGATACTCATAGCGGCCGTGCATGTTTCCGCCGCCGGTGCCGAGATTCGGACACGGCAGCCCGCGGTATGTCAGCTGGGCGCCGTCAGTACCGCCGCGGACGATTTCATATTCCGGTTCCAGACCGATCTCACGGATGGAGGACAGGGCCAGCTCCGAGATTTCCGGATGGTCTTTCAGAATATTCCTCATGTTCTGATAACTGTCCGTGATTGTCAGCTCGACCGTGCCGGTGCCGTAGACCTGGCGGATCTGTTCCGCACAGCTCTGCATGATCTCCTTCTGATGTTCCAGTTTTGCCGTATCATGGTCGCGCAGGATGTACTCCAGAACCGCTTTCTCGGTATTGCCGCTCATATGGGTCAGGTGGATGAAGCCCTCATGACCCGACGTGTGTTCCGGCCGCATCCACTGCGGCAGTTTCCCGGCAAACTCCACCGCCAGTCCGGCCGCGTTGATCATCCGGTCCTTGGCTGTGCCGGGATGGATCGAGAAGCCGCGGAAGACCACCTTGGCCGCTGCCGCGTTGAAGGTCTCGTCGGCATACATGTGGACTGCCCCGCCGTCCATGGTGAACGCGAAGTCTGCCCCGAACCGTTCCAGGTCAAAGTACTTTGTACCTTCCCCGATCTCTTCATCCGGCGTAAACGCGACCGCGATGCGGCCGTGCTCCGCTTCCGGGTGGGCCAGCAGATACTTCAGTGCTTCCATGATGGCGGTAATGCCTGCCTTGTCATCTGCCCCGAGCAGGGTCGAACCATCCGTGACCACCAGGGTTTCCCCGGCATATTCCTTCAGTACCGGGAAATCTTCGACTTTTGTCACAATCCCCGGCGCCAGTTCAATGTCCTTGCCGTCATAGTTTTCGATAACCCGCGGCCTGACCCCGGTGCCGCTGAAATCCGGGGCGGTGTCCATGTGGGCGATGAAGCCGACAACCGGCACGGTTTTATCAGTATTGGCCGGCAGATGGCCGTATACATAGCCGGTCTCGCTCAGCCAGGCATCCTCGATGCCCATCTCCCGGAGTTCCCTCTCCAGCAGCCGGGCCAGATCAAACTGCTTCGCCGTGGACGGGGTTGTGCCGGAATACGGATCCGACTGTGTATCAATTTCCGCATAGCGGATAAAACGTTCGAGAGCGCTCATAATATCCTCCTGAATTACGCGATTATTATACCACCGGCAGGCAAAAAGAAAGAACCCGCAGTCTTATGCAGATTCTTTCATCATGACAGTTTCTTTGTTTTTTTTCTTTTTTATGCAGGGCACACGGCGTTCTGTCTTATGCCATGGCCCTGCGTGAACTGATACCTGGTCTTCTCATCGCGGGCCCTCCTGTATTCCCCGGAACTGTTTTATATTTCCGGTTTTTTTCCTCATTTACAATATAACAGGCCCAAAGCATAATGTAAGCCCTTACAAATCCTGTTTTTTCTGTTATAGTAATTATTGGAGGGTTATGAAAACCGGATCACTGTATGACCCGGTTTTTTTGTCAGTCGTCGTCTTCGTCGTCCAGACGGCCCAGTTCACGGGCATGCCGGCGGCGGTCAAGCGCAGTCAGGAACTTCTTGCGGATGCGGATATCCGTCGGGGTGATTTCGACGAGTTCATCGTCATTGATGAATTCGATCGCTTCCTCCAGTGACAGGATGCGCGGCGGCACCAGCTTCATCGCTTCATCGTTGCCGGTGGAGCGGACGGCTGTCATTTTCTTGTTTTTGATCGGGTTGACGGCCATATCCCGGTTCTTGGAAGCCATGCCGATAATCATGCCCTCATAGACCGGGGTCTGGGCGCCGATGAACAGGGAACCGCGTTCCTGGATATTCCACAGGGCATAGGTCATGGCCCCGCCTGTTTCGGTTGAGATCAGGGCCCCGTTCTCACGCTGCGGGATGTCGCCCTTCCACGGTTCATAGCCGCTGAGCCGCTGCACCATGGTGCCTTCACCATGCGTCATGTTGATGAAATCAGAGCGGAAGCCGATAAGGCCGCGGGTCGGGACCATGTAGGTGATCCGCGTATATGTGCCGGCATCCTCCATGTTGTTGAGCATGCCCTTGCGCTTGTTCAGGGCGGAAATAACCGAACCGGAATACTCATTCGGGACATCGATGACCACTTCTTCCACCGGTTCGCAGGTAACCCCGTCAATCTTTTTCAGAATGACTTCCGGCCGGGACACGGCGACTTCGTAGCCTTCCCTGCGCATCTGTTCCAGCAGGATCGTCAGATGCAGTTCACCGCGGCCGGACACCTTGAAGGTATCGGTGGAATCGGTTTCCTCCACCCGCAGGCCGACATTGACTTCCAGTTCCCTGGCCAGCCGTTCACGGATGTTTCTGGAGGTGACGTATTTGCCTGTCTGGCCGGCAAACGGGGAATCATTGACCATGAAATTCATGGACAGGGTCGGCTCCTCGATGCTGATCATGGGCATCGGGGCAGGATGATCCACCGGGCACAGGGTATCACCGATATTGATATCCGGGATGCCGGATATCATGCAGATTTCACCGCACTGGATCTCGGGTACCGCAATCCGGCTGAGGCCCTTGTAGACAAACACCTGGTTGGTCTTGCCCTTGCTGTCGCGGCCTGACGCGTTGCACACTTCGTACTGGGTCGCTTCCTTCAGCGTGCCGGAATAGATTCTGCCGATGCCGAGGCGGCCGATATAGTCGTCATAGGCCAGGGCGCTGACCTGCATCTGCAGCGGTTCATCCATCAGGTTCGGGTAGGCCTGGGTATGGGCGAGAATTGTCTCGAACAGCGGCACGATATCCTCGTTTGTGTCATCCGGATTGTAGCGGACAACGCCCTGTCTGGCCGTGCCGTAGAGAATCGGGAAGTCCAGCTGGTCATCCGTCGCGTCCAGTTCCAGGAACAGTTCATATACCTCGTCGATGACTTCATCAGCCCGGGCATCCGGTTTATCCATTTTGTTGATCAGGAGAATCGGCCGCAGTCCGCACTGCAGGGATTTCTGCAGGACGAAACGGGTCTGCGGCATGGGACCTTCGGAAGAGTCCACCAGCAGGATAACCGTATCCACCGTCTTGATAATCCGTTCCACTTCACTGGAAAAATCCGCGTGGCCCGGGGTATCTACGATGTTGATCTTGTAATCCTTATATGTAACGGAACAGTTCTTGGAATAAATGGTAATTCCTCTTTCCCGTTCCAGATCATTGCTGTCCATGATGCAGTCAACCACTTTCTCGTTATCCTTGAAAACGTGGCTCTGCTTGAGAAACGCGTCGACCAGCGTGGATTTGCCGGCGTCAACGTGGGCAATGACAGCGATATTGATAATCTTCTGATAGTCCATTGTCAACCCTCCCGAAACGTTCCTTATTATATGATTTAAGCCTGCAAACTGCAACCAAAATCATTCAGAACGGCGCCGGTGCAGACGCACAGCCAGCAGGATTACGCCCAATGCCAGCAGGATGACAAGCGGAATCCCGTATGACGCTGCCAGTTCATAGCCGATGGTCCATATTTTCCCGGTCCGCGTGGCCGTGAAGGAGGAAAGCGCATAGAAGCGCTCTTCCGCCATGAGCCGGTCAAACGCGTAGACCTGCGCCCGGCCGAGATAATGCCCGGCAGCCAGCGGCGCATCCGCGGTTTCCCCGGTATCACTGATAATCTGTGTTGCCGTCAGCGGCAGGTCCATGGTCAGTGTGTGCCGGTGCAGGAGATTGAGGCGGCCGTTAACGGTATTGCGGATCCGCAGCGTCGTAAAGACATCCCCTTTCTGCCACAGGGTCTGCCGGCCCCACGTTTCCCGCATGTAGTTGAAAATCACGGCCGCGTCGGCGATGGAAGCCGGGTAATGCGGTTCCAGATAACCGTGGCAGTTGACCAGGATGAGGTCCATGCCGTTGATGACGGCCTCGGAAGCGAGCGTATACTGCCCTTCAATGGTATAGCCGCTCTTGCCGCCGATAAACCCGGGAATCTCGAAATTCTCATAGGGCGGGTCTTCCCGGTTGACATACATGAGCACGGCATTGCGCATGTTCAATCCCTCCGGATAGTTTTCCGTCGGCGCCGCCGTGTATTCATACGTTGTGATGATCTGCCGGAACAGGTCGTTATGCAGGCAGTAATCCAGCAGGATAGCCATGTCACGGCAGGTGGAATAATGGTTGTCATCATGCAGGCCGGTCGTATTGACAAAGTGCGTGTCGTGCATGCCCAGCGCCGCCGCCTTGGCATTCATGAGCTCCACCAGACCCTCCTCACTGCCGGTGAGGTAATAGCCCAGGGCCCGGGAACACTCCGCCCCGCTGGGCAGGATATCCCCGTACACAAGATCCAGCAGGGTCGGCTCATCCCCGACCCAGAACCCGGCCCGGTTGGCCCCTGCCTCTTTCAGTCCGGCCACCACCTCTTCCGTAAACAGGAACGTATCGTTCAGATCGGTGATATTTTCCAGGGCAACGATGCCGGTCATCATCTTGGTCAGACTGGCCGGATAGATCCGTTCTTCCGAACCCTGATCCCAGAGCACCTGCCCGTTATCCCGGTCTACCAGATAAACATAGTCGCAGAGCACCGCCGGCTGCTGTTCCGGCATCAGTTCCTGCGGCTGTTCTTCCGGTTCCGCCCGGCAGGCTGTACAGAGCAGCACAGCGGCCAGGACTGCCAATCTCCTCCACCGTTTCTTCATACGCAAATTATAGCGGTTTTTCTAGACGAAAACGAATCTCGCGGTTATAATGTACTAGCACGCGCCAGTGGTGGAATCGGCAGACACGTACGCTTGAGGGGCGTATGGGGTGACCCGTGCAGGTTCAAGTCCTGTCTGGCGCACCATTTACATGAACAGACTGATCATGCTGATCAGTTTTTTTGTTTTTTCCGGGCGCATGTACAGCGAATTTCAAGGCAGCCGTGCATCATCCCGCAAAACATAATAAAATAAAAACAATGACTGATATTACAGCTCAAGGAGAGCCTGCCCCATGATAAAAGATCTTTACAAAGAAGGTTATACCCAGAACCGGGAATTGTCCTGGCTGCGTTTTGATGAACGCTGTCTTATGGAAGCGACCGATCCCGGTGTACCGCTGCTGGAACGGCTGAAATTCGTGTCGATTTTCTCGTCCAACCTGGATGAGTTCTTTGCCGTCCGGGTCGGTGCCCTGGTCGGCATGAAAGCGCTCAAGGAAGACAGAATCGACAACAAGAGCGGTCTGAACACTGCCCGGCAGCTGAAGAAAATATACGCGGCGACGTCCAAGCTGTGCCGCAAGCGCGATGAAATCTACAAGGATCTGAAGAAGGAAATGCGGCGTGAAGGCCTGGTGGAAGTCAGTTATGAAGAGTGCACGAAGGAAGAAAAAGAGTGGCTGAAAAAATACTTCCTGAGCACCGTGCAGCCGGTTCTCGGCGCCCAGATCATTGACGCCCACCACCCGCTGCCCCAGCTGCAGTCCGGCATTGTCTACGCCGCTGCCCTGATGGATTACCGCAGCAGCACCGTTCTGGCCCTGACCCCGGTGCCGGGTTTCCTGAATCCGTTTGTCCGCCTGCCGGGCAAAAAGACCGTCCGCTTCATTCATATTGAAGATGTGGTCAGTGCCCATATGGAGTCCCTGTTCCGCGGGGCCCGGATCCTGGAACGTTTCAAGTTCACCATCAGCCGGAACGCGGCTGTCGACATCGGCAGTGAGCTGGCTGACCTGGAAGACTACCGGGTGCGGATGATGCAGATGCTGAAAAAACGGAAACGTATGGATCTGGTCAAGATCGAAGCTTCCCGCCGGCCCAGTTTGCAGGCCCGCCGTTATTTCGAACGCGGTCTCAGGACTGCCGGCTGCACGACGATCATCACCGACCTGCCGCTGAACCGGCGCGGATTCTTCAGCATGGACACGCTGATTGATGATCCGGCCGCAAAACAGCGGCTGCAGTACCTGCCCTATGTCCCGAAGCTCAGCCCGGCCTTCCGGTATAAGAAACCGCTCTTTGCCCAGGTGCAGAAAAAAGATGTCCTGCTCTCGTATCCGTATGAGTCCATGGATCCCTTCCTGCAGATGGTCAGGGAAGCCGCTTCAGACCCGGCGGTCGTTTCCATCCGCATCACGATCTACCGGCTGGCCAAACGGGCCCGGCTGGTGGACTACCTGTGCCTGGCGGCGGAAAACGGCAAGGAAGTCACTGTCCTGATTGAACTGAAAGCCCGCTTTGACGAGCAGAACAATATCGACTATTCCGAGAAACTGATGGAATCCGGCTGTAATGTCATGTACGGCTTTGAGGACTACAAAGTCCACGCGAAGATGTGCCTGATCAGCCGCCGCAGCGGGAATACGCTCCAGCACGCGGTCCTGATCGCCACCGGGAACTTCAACGAGAATACCGCGAAGCAGTACACTGACCTGGCCTACATTACCGCCAACCCGGTCATCATCAATGATGCCCTGGCTTTCTTCCGGAACATGATGACCGGTGTGCTGGACGGCCGCTACCGGCGGCTGCTGGTGGCCCCGGTTTCCCTGAAACAGACCGTGCTGGACCTGATCCGCCGGGAAACCGCCAAGGGCCCGAAGGGCTTCATCATGGTCAAGCTGAACGCGGTGACAGACGAAGAGATTATCTGTGCCCTCAAGGAGGCCAGCTGTGCCGGCACGGAGGTCCAAATGATCATCCGCGGCATCAGCTGTATCCTGCCGGAAGTCAAAGGCAAGACGGATAACATCCATATCCGCTCGATTGTCGGCCGGTACCTGGAGCACAGCCGGATCTATGTCTTCGGCAGGGGCCGCAGCGAGAAAATGTATATTTCCTCCGCCGACTTCATGACCCGCAACACCGAGCGCCGGGTGGAAGCTGCCGTGCCGATTCTTGACAAGGATATCCAGGCCAGGCTGCACGATTATCTGGACCTGTGCCTGCGGGACAATGTCAAGGCCCGCCGGATGTCCTCGGACGGCCGCTACCGCCGCATCAAGGAAAACGGGGAACTGATCTCTGCCCAGGATGAGCTGATGCGCCTGACCCCGGGTTCAAAGGAAGTCATCCAGATCAGCGGCACGGTGCAGTCTGCCCACAAAGGGGTTGTCTTTGACACCAGGTTCGAGAAGCCCAAAAAGAAATCCAAGAAGAAAAAACCCGCCGGGGGCGGGTCAGAGAAGAAGGCTTAGCCCTTCTTCTCTTTTTTGCTTTTCTTGTCTTTCTTGTTCTTTTTGTCTTTCTTGTCTTCCGGCGGCAGTTCCGAGAGAATTTCTTCCTTCAATTTGGCAAAGGTCTCCAGACGTTCCTTCGTGACTTCCGGATACTGCGGATTCATCTCCTTCAGTGTATCCAGGATGATCTCACTGACCACATAGCGCATATACCACTTGTGATCGGCCGGCACGACATACCACGGGGCATGTTCCGTCGCGGTTTCATTGATGCAGTCCTCAAAGGCTTCCTGGTAGGCATCCCAGTACTTTCTTTCTTCCCAGTCAGCCTCGGAGAACTTCCAGTTCTTGGCCGGCTCTTCGATCCGGGACAGGAACCGTCTGGCCTGTTCGTCCTTGGATACGTTCAGGAAGATCTTGACTACCCGGACATTGTTGTGCCAGAGATAGGTCTCCCAGTTGCAGATGTCCTCATAGCGGTGTTCGATGACCTTATCGAGATTGATGCGTCTGGCATTGGCCTGGGACCGGTACAGTTCCTTGACCCTGCCAATCAGCACGTCCTCATAGTGTGACCGGTTGAAGATTGCGATTTCCCCCTTGGCCGGCACCATCTGCTCAATCCGCCAGAGGAAATCATGCGCCAGTTCCGTTGAGGACGGGGCCTTGAACGCCGCCTCATGCACACCGTGCGGACTCAGGCACTGCAGCACTGCCCGGATCGTACCGTCCTTGCCGGCTGCGTCCATCGCCTGGAACAGAACAATCAAGCCCTCTTTCTTGTCGGCATAGAGCTTGTTCTGCAGCTCATCAATCAGCACGTTGTTTTCCGCCAGGCGCTTCTCCGCTTCCTCCCGGTTTGAACAGAGTGTTTTATCGTTTGTGGAAGATTTGGCAATATCGAACTTCTTGCTGCCGTCGTATCTGTAATGCTTGAACATATGCGTCACCCCTTCTGCTGCTTACATTATAAAGCCTCCGGGCATCGGCGGATACAGATGTTTTCCGATCTTCACTCCCGCAGCCGGATGGCCTCCCGGATCATCTTCCAGTCCCCTGCCAGTTCGATCCGGGCCTGCAGGATATGCCCCGTCAGTGACTGCTGCAGGGCTTCGTACTCCTGCTCATTCATGCGGGCCAGCACCAGCAGCCGTTTGAGGCGGTATGCCCCCGCCATCTTCCGCATTTCTTCTTCTGTATGGTTCCCGTAATCTTCGGCGTACAGGTCATACTGGTGCCAGACCTGCACCAGTTCCGGGTAAGCGGCGTATTCCTCCCTTACCGGCATTTTTTCCGTCAGTCTGATTTCAGGCATTCTTCTTCTCCTCCTTTACCTGTCCGGGCCATAAAGAAGGCAAAAGAAAACGCGCCATCGTGCAAGCATTAGCACCTTGCGGAAGCAGGTTGCTGCAGGGTCATTGAGCTTGTCTCTCGCCTGTCTCTCTATGGTGGTCCGATTATACCGCAGAGTCCGGTGCGTTTTTCCCGCCAGCCGCAAAAAAAAGAGATGTTTTCACATCTCTTCGGATTTACTCAGTTTCCAGATCCCGCGGTTCTTCCACCTTTGACGGCAGGGTCATCGGGGTGCCGCAGCGCGGACATACCGACTTTTCCTTATTGGCCAGATAGCCGCATGAAGAACATGTGCACTCCGGCAGGATTCTGTAGCCGCGTACATATCTTTTATCAATGAGTATCTTATGTGTCCAGTATCCGTTTTCCATCTCTTTGTCCAATGCCTCTTCCATTATCTTTCCCCCATTACCCCTTTTCAAGGGTAATTATATCAGATTTCCATGAGCCAGCCTTCCGGTGCAGGAAGACGGCCCAGCTGAATCCCTGTCAGTGTCTCGTACAGCCGGCGGGTCCAGGGTCCCATTTCCTCCATGCCGGAGGGGAACATGATATCCCGGCCGTGATCGTGTATGTGTCCGACCGGGGAGATGACTGCCGCCGTCCCGCACAGACCGCATTCCGCAAATTCCGGCACCTCACTGAAGAGTATTTCCCGTTCTTCCGCCTTCATGCCGCAGTACTGCTCCGCGACCACCATCAGTGACCGCCGGGTGATTGACGGCAGGATGCAGTCCGACTTCGGCGTGACCAGCGTCCCGTCCTTCGTGATAAAGATGAAGTTGGCGCCGCCGGTTTCCTCCACCTTTGTCCGGGTGGCCGGATCCAGATACATATTCTCGGCAAATCCTTCTTCATGTGCCACCGTGATCGGATACAGGCTCATCGCGTAGTTCAGGCCGGCCTTGATATTGCCGGTGCCGTGCGGGGCTGCCCGGTCATAATCGGACACCCGTATGGAAATCGGCTTGATGCCGCCCTTGAAGTACGCGCCGACCGGTGTGCAGAACATGCGGAATTCGTATTCCTGGGCCGGTTTGACCCCGATCACACTGTTCGTACCGATCATAAACGGTCTGATATACAGGGATGCCCCGGTGCCGTACGGCGGCACATAGTCCGCGTTGGCCTGCACCAGCATCCGCACTGCCTCCAGGAACTTTTCTTCCGGGAATACCGGCATGACCAGCCGCTCGCAGCTGGAACGCATGCGGGCCGCGTTCAGATCCGGCCGGAAGCAGACGATCCTGCCGTCAACTGTCCGGTATGCCTTGAGGCCTTCAAAGCAGGTCTGGGCATACTGGAAGACGCAGGCACACTCGCTCAGTGTAATGGTCGCGTCTGTTTCCAGGCCGCCTTCCTCCCACTGCCCGTTGCGGTACCGGCACACATATCTGTAATCGGTCTGAATGTAGCCAAAACCAAGTTCTTTCCAGTCAATTTCCTGTTTCATATCATTCTCCTGATGCAGTTTCATCATACATGAAGAGTTTTGTTATTTACAGTGTTTTTAAAAAGAAGAAGTATACAGCTTCTTCTTATTCTTCGATGGGAACCGGCACCGGTACGGTAAATCCTTCCGCTGTCAGATCGGCGGAGTAAACCGCGCAGTTGCCGATATACTTCGACCAGTAACTGCCGGCCGAAGTGGGTGTCAGGTATTCCAGCGCGCCTTTCATGGCAATCGCGTGTGTTGAAATCAGGATATTGCCGTCCGTGCCGGTATCTCTCAGTTCTTCCAGAAACACACCTAAACGGGCGGTCACGTCAGCCAGGGATTCCATGCCTTCCGGGGCGGGCTGGTGCACAAAGTCACTGAAGAAACGCCGGATCTCCGGATCAGGATTCTTCAGGCTCATGCCCTCATACGGCCCGTAGTCCATCTCGATCAGCCGCTCATCCGTGATAATATCACTGCCGCCGGCCAGCCTGGCCGTCTCCACCGCCCGGATCAGGGGACTGGCATAGGCCCGGGCAAAACGGATGTCATGCTGTCTGAACCAGCGGCCGGCCTGTTCAGCCTGCCGGATACCGTTTTCGTTCAGCGGCATATCACTGCGGCCCTGCAGGACTTTCTCCCGGTTGCGGGCGGTTTCCCCGTGGCGGATGATATAGATTCTCACGCCAGCAGTGCTTCCATGGCGTCGTGGTAGTGTGCCGACATGACTTCCGCATCCTCCGCGGACTTGCCGCAGATGCAGTAATAGATCTTGATCTTCGGCTCGGTGCCGCTCGGCCGGACAGCAATCCAGGAACCGTCATCCAGGAAATACTTCAGCACATCCGACTTCGTGAAGCCGGTCAGTTCCCGCACACCGTCCGCGTCGCCTTCCTCAAACGTGGCAAAGTCCTGCCAGAGGATGACCGGCACATCACCGATCACCGAAATTCTTTCCTTGCGCAGGGCCCCCATGATCTCACGGATCCGGGCCGCGCCGCTTTCACCTTCCAGGAAAATGGAAGTCTGGGATTCGTTGTAGTAACCGTACTTCTGATAGCATTCCTCAAGCACGTCGCAGAGATCCATGCCCCTGTGCTTGTACCAGGCAGCCGCTTCGGCCAGCATCAGGCAGGCCTGCTGGGCATCCTTGTCCCGGACAAACGGGGCAATCAGGGAACCGTAGGATTCTTCGTAACCGAAGACATATTCCTTTTCCCCGCTCTTCTCATAAGCTGCGATCTTTTCGCCGATGAACTTGAAGCCGGTCAGGGTCTTCACGGTCTCCACGCCGTAGCCGCCGGCGATCTTTTCGCCCAGGTCCGAAGTAACAACCGTGTTGGCCATGATGCCGTTGGCCGGCAAGGTCCCCTTGGCCTGGCGCTGGCTGAAGATGTATTCAATCAGGACAGAACCGGACTGGTTGCCGGTCAGCAGGACATATTCACCGTCGTGTCTGACGCCCACACCCATGCGGTCCGCATCCGGGTCACAGACAAGGATGATATCTGCTTCGTTTTCCCGGGCATACTTCAGGGCCAGTTCATAGGCGCCTTCCTGTTCCGGGTTCGGGGTCGGGGTATTGGCGAAGTCCGGCAGCGGGTCACACTGTTCCAGCACAGGGATGACTTCGTAGCCGCAGTCTTTCAGGATCGTCCGGACCGGGATGTTCGAAGTCCCGTGCTCCGGCGAGAACACGATCTTCACATTGCGCGGTACATCCGGGTTCAGCTGAATGGACTTGACCGCATCGAAATAGGCCTTGTCGGTCTCTTCCGCAATGATGTGAATGAGCTTCTTCTGTTCTTCGGTATTGTCTGCCTTCACTGCCAGCTCATCTTCAATCGCATTGACTTCCGCGGTTACCGCGTCGGCCAGTTCCGGCACCAGCTGGCACCCTTCCGCATCATAGAGCTTGTACCCGTTGTACTGTTTCGGGTTGTGCGAAGCAGTGATCATAACCCCGCCGAAGCAGTGGTGATAACGCACCGCGAAGGACAGTTCCGGGGTCGGCCGCAGGCTGTCAAAGACAAAAACCGTGATGCCGTGCCGGGCCAGTACCGCCGCCGTGTCAAACGCGAATTCACGGGAGTGGTACCGGTTGTCATAGCCGATTGCCACCCCTGCCCGGCAGGCTTCCGGGCCTGTCTTTTCGATATAGCGGGCAAAGCCTTCGGTAGCCTTGCGGATCGTGTGGATATTCAGGCGGTTCGTGCCTGCCCCCATGACCCCGCGCATGCCGGCAGTACCGAATTTGATGTTCGTGTAGAATGCATCGGTAATCTCCTGTTCACTCATGCCGGCCATTTCCTGCCGCAGGCTTTCATCCAGATATGGGCTCTTAAGCCACCGTTCGTAATTTTCTCTTGCTGTCATAAGCTCCTCCTTAAAAAAAGAAGAAGATGTTCATACATCTTCGCTTGTTGACCAATCGGTCAGCCGATCACCTTCTGCATGCGAAGCACATCTTCAATTGCGCAGATTGCATCATCTTCATCATCACCGTTGCACTTAATCGTAATATCAGACTGTGTCGGGATGCCCAGAGACATGACACCCATGATCGATTTCATATTAACAGTACGACCCATATAGGCAATCGTGACGTCGCATTTGAATTTGCTGGCGGCATTGACTGCTACTGTAGCAGGGCGAGCGTGCAGACCAACCGGATCAACAACAGTAACCGAGATTTCTTTCATAGGTCAAAACACCTCCCATTGTCATAATTTATTTTAGTAGATTGATTTCTAACTTACAAGAAAAACTATGTAAGCCCTTTCGTTTATTTATGATACGGTTCATGGTTCTGAATCCGGCAGGCCCGGTAGATCTGTTCGAGGACCAGCAGCCGGCAGAGCTGGTGCGGAAATGTGTTGTCAGACAGCTTCCAGCGGAAATCCGCGCGCCGGATGAGGTCCGGGCTGACCCCGAGGGAGCCGCCGATCACGAAATCGATCTGGCTGCGGCCATGGGTCTTCAGATCATCCAGATAATCCGCCAGGCCGACGGAATCGAGGGGCTTTCCGGCCAGATCCAGCAGGATGACATAGTCCTGGGGCCGGATTTTTTTCAGCAGCCGTTCCCCTTCCGCCGCGATTACCTGCCGGTTTTCCGCGTCCGAGTTGCTTTCGGGAGCCTTTTCGTCAGCCACCTCTTCGATTTCCAGTTTTTCATAGGGCCGGACGCGCCGGGCATACTCCTCAATCCCGCTCCGCAGCCAGCTGTCACGGACCTTGCCGCAGGCCAGTATGCGGATCATTGCAGCACCGCTTCCAGTGTTTCCGTCTCAGCCTGCCGGCGGATCTGCAGGGCGGCATAATCCCCCGGATTCGCGGCATAAAGGAAACGGCGCAGGTCCGTCAGGTCATTGACGGTTTCTTCGTTGATCCCCAGCAGGATATCCCCGGTCATGAGACCGGCATGGGCAGCCGGGGAGCCCGGTTCCACATATGTGACCACCACGCCTGCCGTCTGGTCAAGGCTGATGTTCATGCTGTTTTTCTGATATACTTCCAGATCACTCACATTCCGCCCGGTGATGCCCAGATAGCCCCGCGTTACGGCGCCGTCCTGCAGCATCTCCCCGGTTACCAGGGCAATCTCCTCGCAGGAAACAGCACATGTCATGCCGGAGACCGCACTGCTCAGGGTGCCGGAAACCATGCCGATCATATCACCGCTGAGGTTCAGCAGCAGGCCGCCGGCCAGTTCGTGATTCATGACCGCGTCAGTATGAAAGACCGACAGGATCCATTCGTCGTCCGTGTCATGGGAGCGGCGCAGGGTCTGGGCCGGCAGGGAAATAATGCCGAAACTGACCGGTCCGCTCTGTGATTCCGGACTGCGGCTGCCGGCCAGCACACCGTATTCGCCGGCCTGTACATAGCGGGCATCCCCCGCGTTGACCGGTTTCACTTCAAAGTCCGGATGGGTGCGGATCAGGGCAATATCCGTCAGCAGGTCCCGGCCGACAATCTCACCGGAAAGTTCAACCCCGCTGTCAAAGCGGATGGAACAGACCGCGCTTTCCCGCAGCAGGGACGCTGTTGTCAGGATATAACAGCCGTCATCCCTGACCTCATATACGGCCCCGGAGAAAGAATCTTCAAATTCGTCTTCCGTGATCCGGACAGTCACCAGGGAAGGCCGGACGTCTCTCAGAATACCGGTCACATCGGTTGTATAACCATTGATTGTATGATTGACCACGGTAATCCCGCCGTTGTCCGTACGCTGATCAGCCTGCCCCAGCAGCGCCGCTGTCAGGGCCACATTCCAGACCAGGAGCACAGCCACAGCTGCCGTAACCCAACGTTTCATGCCAGTCTCCTCCCTTCAGTATTTCATACTGCCCGGCAGCGCTCAGGATCAGCTGCGGATTGAGATGTCCGGCATGGTGTGCCTTCAGTCTGTCCGCGGCTGCCCGCAGGGCCTTTTCCCGGGTATTGGCTTCCTGGCTGATATGGGCCAGAAAGATCGTCTTCGTCTTTTCCGTCACAATGGCATCGAGTATTTCCGCGCATGCCTGGTTGCTGAGGTGGCCGTTATCGGAAGCGATCCGCATCTTCAGATAATGTGGACGGCTTGTCTCCATCAGCATCTCGACATCGTGGTTGCTTTCGAGAATGATGTGATCGGCGCCTTTCAGCAGCGGCAGATACGCCTGCCGGACGTAGCCGGTATCAGTTATATAAACCAGTTTCTCCTGCCAGGTTTCCAGGACATAACCCACCGTACCGGGGGCGTCATGGGACATGGCCAGCGGCGTCACCGTCATGTGCTGCAGCTGGAACCGGCGTTCAGGCACTACCGGAATGATCTTCCGGCTGCCCAGCGGCACCGGGGAGTAAACCGGCAGCGGTTCCGTCATTTTCAGCTGGGAGATGTGATCGGAATGGTCATGGGTGATCAGTACCGCATCCATGCCGGATATGTTGATGCCGAAGGTATCGAAACAGCCGGCAAGGTATCGCTTTGTGGTGCCGCAGTCGATCATGATCTGCAGATGCTCATCTTCCAGAACAAAGCAGTTCCCTTTCGAACCGCTGGCCAGCAGCGCAAACTTCATCAGTATCCGCAGTCGAGGAACCCGTTGCACGGATTCCTGCGCTCCCCGTTTTCGATAATGAAGAAGTGAACGTGCGGCCCGGTAGCGAGACCCGTCATGCCGATATTGCCGATGACATCACCTTTGTCGACCGTTGTGCCGACCGCCAGCGGGCTCGGTTCCCTCATATGGCCGTAGTAGGTTTCAAAGCCGTTGTTGTGGTCGATGACAACATAGTTGCCGTTGACGCCGTTGTAGGAGTTGATCTCAATGATGCCGCGGTCAGCCGCGTAGATCTTATCCCAGTGGTTGTACGAATTCTGCACATCGATCGCGCGGTGTCCCCAGTAGCATCCCCAGCCGCAGGAAATAACCGGATTGTCCACCGGCCAGCGGAAGGTCCCGGTACCGTAGCCCGGGATTTCCATGGTGCCCACATCAATGATTTCATTGACCGGCTGCAGGGTATCGACACTGGAAATCAATGTACCGGACATCAGCACGCCGTTGATCCAGCGCTCGGAGTAAAGTGAGTTCTTTGAGCCGTTGACGCCGCTCTGGCGCAGCTGTGACACACCCTTGCGCAGTTCCGGGTTTTCCGCGTAGACCGTCTGCGGATAGATGATTTCCTTGCGCATGCTTTCCCGGGTCACGACGATATCGATCGGGGAATTGAAATACGTCACACACAGCACTTCGCCTTCACTGAGCACCTGGTCAACACTGCTGATCTTGTCCCGGTTGATGTTCATGACCTGCGTCGCGGAAAGGCCGTAGTTCTTGGCGCCGACACCGGCAACTGTATCGTATTTCTGCACCGTGTAGTACTGTTTCTCCGTATTGCCGCCGTATTCCAGGTATTCCAGCACCTCATCGACTGTCTGCATGACTTCTCCCGGGGAGGCATAGGCTTCCTGCACGGTGATGGTCTGGGAAATGGAGATGCCCGTGGACCGGCTGCCGTAGGTATGCAGTTCAGGTGTCTTCTGCCCGTTGTTCAGCAGGGCCAGTTCGGACGGATCGATAAAGCAGGTCAGATACTCCTGCATGGCCTGTTCATACGTCGCCTCGTCCTTGACGAAAATCTCGGCATAGATGCCGTTTGTATCAGAGAATTCAACGGATACGGCCCGGATGGTAAACAGGCCGTTCTGCTTCAGATAATCCATGATCTGGTCATCGATGTCCTCATAGGTGAAATAACTGATTTCATCAGATACATAGACATCCTTGCCCAGTGATACGGACGAATCCGGAAAGCTCTCCTGGTAATTCTCAACGTAAACGGCATTCAGAAAATCCTTCAGTTTCTTCTCGTCATTGAGCACCCCGAGGAGCTGCCCCTGGCTGTAGATCT
The DNA here is from genome assembly GCA_017420585.1 of Solobacterium sp. Classification (GTDB taxonomy): domain Bacteria; phylum Bacillota_I; class Bacilli_A; order Erysipelotrichales; family Erysipelotrichaceae; genus Bulleidia. Next base: position 9,805 of record JAFOIT010000194.1, on the reverse strand, counting down.
TATGGATTTCCACCGGCTTGTTTTCGGTTGTCAGGATCTGCTGGGAAAGCAGGCTGCTTTCCTTTTCGTTGACGCCGCCGGCAAACACTTCAAAACCTCTGTCCGAGAACGGTGAAAACAGCGTCAGGGCAATCGAAAGCGCCAGTCCGACGATCAGGAGCAAATATGTTTTTACCTGTTTTTTCAGTTTCATTCCCTCTGTCCGCCTTCACTCTCCAGATTCATGAGGGCGTTTGTCGCAGCTTCAAAGACCACGTTGAACCTCCTGGTGGCGCCGTTACGGTGCTTGGCAACATTGATTTCCAGCAGTTCCGTACCGGTTTCATCCGCCAGTTTCTTCGCTTCTTCGTTGTAGTAGGCATCCCGGTACAGCAGCATGACCAGGTCGGCATCCTGCTCAATGGCACCGGATTCACGCAGATCCGACAGCATCGGCTTCTTGCCTTCCCGCGATTCCACGTTGCGGCTCAGCTGGGAAAGCGCGATCACCGGCACGTCCAGTTCACGCGCCAGAGCCTTCAGGCTGCGGGAGATATCGGATACTTCCTGCTGGCGGCTGTAGTCACCGCGGCCCGAAGATCCGGTAATCAGCTGGATATAGTCGACCAGGATCAGCGACAGGCCGTGCTCCGCCTGCAGGCGGCGGCACTTGCTGAACATTTCCGGCACATGCACCCCGGGGGTGTCATCGATATACAGGTTGAGCATCCGCAGCTCAGCCGCGGCCTCATTGACCTTGTTCCACTGCTCATTGCTGAGATACCCGGTTTTCAGGTTGTCGCCCGGAACCCTGGCATGGGCGCTGAGCAGACGCATGGCCAGCTGTTCGGCAGACATTTCCAGCGAGAAAATCGCAATGGCTTTTTTCGGTTCATACAGCGCCGAGTGCAGCGCCAGGTTCAGCGCCACGGCAGTCTTGCCCATGGACGGACGGGCCGCCAGGATGATCAGGTCACCCTTCTGGAACCCGTGGGTGATCCGGTCCAGGTCACGGTAACCGGTTTTCAGACCGGTGATATCCGAGTGGTTGTCCGACATTTTCTGGATATTCCCGAGTACTTCCGTCATCAGCTGCTGGGAATTCCTGAATTCACTGGTCCGCCGGCTGCGGGAAATATTCAGAACCGCTTTTTCCGCCCGGTCGAGATACTCATTGATGTCCGGCTGTCCTTCCATGCCCTCTTCGGAAATCCGGTCAGCTGCTTCAATCAGGCTCCGGATCACGGCTTTGTCATGGATCATCCGGACATAGTTCTTGGTATTGGCGCTGGTAACCGCCGCATCTGCCAGGGCGGTCAGATAGCCCAGGCCGCCGGTATGCTCCAGCTGGCCGAGATCGTTCAGCCGGGTGGAAACCGTAGTCAGGTCTACCGGGCTGCCTTCCTGATACAGACTCTGGACAGCCTGAAAAACCCGCCGGTTGGCTTCGCTGTAAAAATCATCCTCACTCAGGCCTTCCTCAATGGCAATTCTCGCCGCATTGGGGTAGACCATCATCGTCCCCAGAAGACTCGCTTCCGCTTCCGGAGCCGACGGCATCACACGGGCCGGCATCTTACTTTCCCTTAAGCACGCAGTTGACGATGCCGATCACGCCCTTGTACAGTTCCACCCGGACTTTGGTTACGCCCAGGGAAACAATCGGATCCGTATCCAGGATCTTCCGCTTGTCGATGCGGATACCCTGTTTGGCCAGTTCTTCCACAATCTGCTTGGTGGAAACCGAGCCGAAGACCCGGCCGTCATCATTGGCATTCACAAGGAACTGAAACTTCATGCCGGTCAGTTTTTCCGCCAGCGCCTCCGCTTCTGCCTTGCGCTTCATTTCTTCTTCGTGTTCCTGTTCTTTCTGTTCGGCCAGTATTTCCAGGCTCTTTGCGGTTGTGGCAACCGCCAGTCCCCTTGCGATCAGAAAGTTTCTTGCATAACCGTCAGCGACTTCAACCACTTCGCCCTTGCGGCCAACCTTCTTCACATCACTTTTCAGAATTACCTTCATTCTGATGCACCTCCCTGAAATATTCCTCGATTGTATCAATCAGTTCTTTTCTTACTTCTTCAATATCCGTGCGCGGGCGCTGCATTGCCGCTGCCGTCATGTGGCCGCCGCCCTGCATTTTCTCCATGATCCGCTGCACGTTGACCCGGCCGGCCGAACGGGCGCTGATCGCCGTTTCCCCGTCGGTGTTGTTGGCCAGCACAAAGGCCGCTTCCACGCCCTGGATCTCAAGCAGGCTGTCAGCCGCCTGTGACATCATGCTGCGGGAAAGGATCATGCCCCGGACCGGCGCGATGACGATCCCGCGGTCCATCCGTTCGCTCATGTTCATGACCGCTGCCTTCTGGGCAAACTGCTCATAGCTGTCCTTCAGATACTCATCAACCGCCAGCGGATCGGCGCCGAACCGGCGCAGCGTACTGGCCGCGTCGTAGGTACGGGCCCCTGTCCGCACCCGGAAGTGACCGGTATCAACCGTCATGCCGGCCAGCATGATCGTCGCTTCGAGTTCGGTGATTTCCGCCCGGTTGGAAATATACGGGATCAGTTCCGTCACAAGTTCACAGGCACTGCTGGCCCCGGCCTCGATATAGACAAGCACCGGTTTGACCCCCATCTCGCTGCTGCGGCGGTGATGGTCAATGATGACAACATTCTTTGCCTGCTCCAGCACGCGGGCCCCGTTGGACTGCCTGACGTTATGGTGGTCCACCATGATGACCAGGGTGTTCTCCTGCAGCTGGTTCAGGGCTTCGCTTTCCGTGACAAATGTCAGTTCCTGCCGCAGTTCTTCCTTATGCTCTTCCATGACCTGGGCCAGTTTCTCCTCGATGCCGCCGGTGCGGGCGATGATCACCGCCTGCCGCCGCAGCGCCTGGGATACCTTGGCCATGCCGATGGCTGAACCGATGCAGTCAAAATCCGCTTCCTTATGGCCGCAGATAATGACATTGCTGGACCGGCTGATCAGTTCCCGCAGTGTGTGGGCCATGACCCGGACCCGCACCCGGCTGCGCTTCTCAGCCGCTTCGGAGGAACCGCCGAAGTACTTGACGTCCTCACCGGCAACCTGTACAGCCACCTGGTCACCGCCGCGGCTCTGGGCCAGATCCATCAGCCTGGTAACCATGTCATCAAGTTCCTGATAGTTTTCCGTACCGCGGGCAAACGCCATCGACAGGGTAATAGAGACATCCTGTTTCTGGGCAGCCCGGCGGACTGTATTCAGAATGGAGAACCGGTCGGCGGCCAGATCGTTGAAGATTCTTTCATTCAGCAGCAGCAGATACCGGTAGTTGTTCACCCGCTTGACCATGATGCCATGGTTCTTGCAGTACTCAGTCAGGGGGCTGCGCACAGCCACGTTGATGGCCGAAACAACGGTCTCATCCTCGTACTGGGTGCTTTCCTCATAATTATCCAGCGAGGCCATGCCGACGACCGGCATGCCCTGTTCATAGGCTTTCTGGTAACGGATCATATCCGTCACATCCCGGAAGAAAAGCACGGCCTCATCTTCCTTGCGGGTAATCTGGTAGGACCGCTCATCCAGTTCCACCTGGGCGATATCCGAACGGCCGTTGATCAGGTCATCGGCTTCCGGCAGCCACGCCAGCACCTTTGTGCCGACCCGGTTGATCCCGCGCTGTTCAAACAGTTCGCTCATCCAGGTGATGACATGTTCCTCATCGTAATGCACCATGCCGACTTCCCCGAACAGGAACGCCTCCTCGGCAGAAGTCCCGAGCACGGCCTGGATCTCGGTCGAATGATCCGTGATCAGGCTGACAAAGCGGTCCGTGGAGAAATACAGGAGCACGGCTTCGACAATCAGGATGATCGCTGCCGTCGTGATACTGCGGTTCAGCCCGGTGCGGAAAAAGACAAGCAGACCAGCCTGTATGATAACCGCTACGGCCAGCAGACGGCGCAATTCGTTCAGTTTCTTACGCATTCCCAGTTCCTCCAAGCGCTCTGCGGTGCAGATCTGTCGTGATATACAGGAAGCCGAGCAGGGACAGCATCAGCGGCATGGCAAAAACCATCAGGATAGCCAGAATCACCGGCATCTTCCGCCGCCTCGGATTCCGGACCACACTGAAGACAATAACCGCGACTGCCCCGTAGGCAAGCAGGTAAAACATCCCGCACATGCCGGCACCCGTGCAGACATTCTGCCACATCTGGGAAGCCAGCGGTTTCGTGGACGTATAGTAATAGGCTGCCATGCAGGCAAAACCGGCATAGCCGCTCCAGACCGGCGGGTAATAATACGCCACCGGGGTAGGTTTCGGTACATCAAAGCGCATCCGCTTCAGCATGAGCCGGGAAAGCATATGCGTGATATAACCCTGCATAACCCCGGTTGTAATCGTAGCCACCACCAGGGATGTCTTGATGAATTCATCCATATTGATCGTTGCCGGAACCGACACGCCGGCAGCGTCCATGGTCTGGGTGACGATTTCCTTCGTTTCGGTCATCTCCGCGACCAGGTCATAGCCAAAGAAGGAGGCATAGATCAGTGTGCTGATGATATTGACGGCAATCGCAATCACGATCGTCAGCCAGACCAGACTCCGGGTATCCCTGCGGTCATGGATGCCGGCCCCGTAAATCAGGCCGATCATGGATTCCGAGGCAACATAAAACAGGGTCTGCGGTGTGGCGACAATCACGGTCAGCAGCACCATGGCCGCCAGGACGATCCAGCTGTTGCGCATGCCGTATTTGGCACTGTAAAAGACCATCGGCAGCGGGAAGATAAACAGCAGCAGCTCTTCCAGCATACCGGCCATCTGGCGGTTGATCAGCAGCATGACGCCGACGATCGCGCACATCATTGCCCCGTCTGTCAGTTTTCTTACGTTGTTGTTCATACCGTATCAAAAATACCGAAAAAACCTTTCGGCTGGAAAGTATTATACCATAGTCGGAAGACAAAAGAAAAAGGCCGTGCTTTTGCGCACAGCCTTCGTTCGGGTCAGTCTGCGACGTACGGCAGAAGAGCCATTTCCCGGGCCCGCTTGATGGCGACTGCCAGCATGCGCTGATACTTGGCACTGGTGCCTGTAACGCGGCGCGGAATGATCTTGCCGTTGGCAGAAATGAACTTCTTGAGCAGTTCTGTATCCTTGTAATCGATATAGGTAATGTTATTCTTCTTGAAATAACATACTTTTCTGCCACCCATTCTCTGTTTCTTGAATGCCATTTATGTTCTCCTTTTCCTCTTTTAGAAAGGCAGGTCATCGCTTGAGATATCAAGGCTCGGACCTGTGTTGAAATCGTCCGGACTGATCGCATCATTGCCCTGGCCGTAGGAATTCTGACCATAGGCCGGCTGGCCGTAGCCACCCTGGCCGTATCCGGTGCCGGCGGCACCCGGATCTTCCATTGTGCTTCTGGCCTGTGACTGGGCCCGTGACTCAAGCAGCTGCACACTGTCGCATACCACTTCCGTCACATAGACCTTCTTGCCGTCCCGGTCATCATAACTGCGGCTCTGCAGTCTGCCGTCAACCCCGACCATCGCGCCCTTGCGGGCATAGCTGCCCAGGAAATCGGCGGTCTGGCGCCAGGCCACACAGCTGATGAAATCGGCTGACTGCTGCTGGTTCTGCTGGTTCTGCGAAGAGAACCGGCGGTCACAGGCAACAGTAAATGATGCCACGGAGATTCCTGACTGCGTCTTGCGGACTTCCACATCCCTGGTCAGTCGCCCGACCAGAACAACGCGGTTGATCATTTCTTGCCCTCCTGAGCATGCTGTTCATCTTTGTTGATGATCATGTAGCGGACAACGTTCGGATTGATACGCATCAGACGGTCATATTCACTGACTGTATCATTGTCGGCTTCAAAGGTAACTACTACATAGTAACCCTTGGTCATGTGGTCAATTTCGTACGCAAAATCGCGCATACCCCATTCATCGGTCTTGGTGATCTTACCACCGTCATTGGTGATGATCTGGCCCAGGCTCTCGATCAGGGCAGTGCGCTTTTCTTCCTCTACGGACGCATTGATGATGTACATGACTTCATAATGTCTCATGTCTTACACCTCCTTCTGGTCTAAACGGCCATTTCTGGCAAGGAGCAGATATTCAATTTTCTACTCGCGTAAAGATTATACCTGTCAGACATGCAAAAGGCAACATTTATTTTGCCAGCAGCTGCGCCAGCGGCTTCCATTCCGCCGACCGGACGAGCTGCTCAACACAATATTCATTATTCACCCACCGGGTTTTGAGCCCATATGCCTCGATCCCGTGGCCGGAGGCATCTGTGGTGATCAGCCGCCAGACATCATCCACGATCTCCAGTGCCGTGCAGTTGGACATCTGCAGAGCAAACTGCCCGGTGTCCTTCAGCAGGTCCTTAACGGATTCCTGCCGGCCCGCCTCGTCACAGTGCGGCACAAACATGCCAGGCAAGAAGCCCAGGCACGCGCAGGAAGTCAGCGGCAGATCATAGTTGCCGGTCTGGATGCGCAGGCTGTCCGTGCTGCACTCCTCAAACCAGCAGTTGCCGCCGGCCGAAACACCGCACATGACCTTGCCGTCTTCCCAGGCCTGCCGCAGCACCTTGTCAAAGCCGGTTTCCCGCCACAGCTTGATCATATTCATGGTGTCGCCGCCGCCTTCAAAGATGATGTCCGCCCAGTCAATCATTTCCTTTACGGTTTCCGGTTCGCTCAGCTGCGGGCTGTACAGCGTCCGGCACGGGCAGCCGTACATATCCGCGTAAATGGCCTTCATGACCGTGAAGTAACCTTCCTGTCTTTCGTACGGCTGGGAATGGGCAATCAGCAGATAGTTGGGATGCTCCTTCCCGGTCAGCCGGATGATCTCCTGATCCATCGCCCCGGTTTCATACGCTGATTTTGTCCCGTCAGATCTGATATAGCCGTTATCCCCGCCGCCGATTGCGACAATTTTCCGTGTCATATGTTTTATCCCTTCTCTTTCCTGATCAATGCATCCACACTGATGCCGTAGTATTCGCTGAGTCTTAAAAGACTGATGATATCCGGAAGCGACCTGTCCGTTTCCCAGTTGGATACTGTCTGCCGGCTTACCCCGGCCACAGCGGCGATTTCTTCCTGTGTGCAGTGATGATTCATTCTGCGTTCCTGCAGTCTTTTCCGATCTTCATATGCGATCACCTCTTTTAAATAATTGTACGTCCGCCGTCAGACAGACGTCTATCAAAATCCTTTGTCACGGACAGCCGGTGACAGAAAAAAGCGGACAGTCATACGGCTGTCCGCTGTTCTTTTACGGTTCCTACAGGACCGGCTTATCCTGGTCCTTCGGTTCAGTTTCTTCGGTTTTCAGTACTTCCCGGTCCTTCATCGTCCGCCGCCGCGGGAAGGTGCGCTCCCGTACCGGGCCGTCTGTTTTCCGGGCATCGTTCTTTTTGATGAACCGGCGCAGCAGCCAGCCGCACGGCAGGATGATGATCAGCCACGGCAGGATGTGGATGATCAGGAACAGCAGGCTTTCCAGCAGCCACAGGAAGCTGTTCCAGCTCGAACGGAAAGCGTTCTGCAGACGGTACAGGAAGGTGCCGGTCCGCTGTCCTTCCGGGGTCGGGGTGTATTCCAGCACTTCCCGGACATCGAGATAGATGGTGGAATAATTGACATCCGTATCCATGGAACTCCTGTAGCTGCGCTTCTGGTTCAGTTCGGTCTGCACTTCGGTCAGGCGCTGTTCAATGATGATCATATCCTCGATGGTTTCGGCCCTGTCCATCATTTCCAGCAGTCTCGCCTCCTGCTTTTCCAGCGCGGCAATGGCAGTGTCATTGTCATTGTACCGGCGGGAAATGTTTTCCACGTTGGTGGTCCGGCTGGTTACTTTGCCGGAGCCGCTCATATCATCCAGGAAGGCTTCAAAGGATTCCGTCGGGATGCGGATCGTCATGCGGAGCGAGCAGGTGCCCCGGTAGGTGGCGCCGCTGTTGTACCAGGTACGGTCATTGTCATACTGTTCCTCGGCTTCCACGATGCCGTTGTAGGCACGGATTCTCTCCTTGATGTTTTTTACTGTTTCAGCATATTCCAGCGTTTCAATCGAAAGGGATCCGCGGTAAACCATCTTATCCTGGTTCAGCACTGCGCTGCCGCTGTCTTCATCCACGGCGGCCGGCATGGGCACAGCCGCATCTTCTGTCTTGTATTCGTAGTCGGCAATCCCGTAAGCGGCTTCCTCCGGGTAACTGTCCGCTGCCGAATTGGCCGCGTAGGATGATCCGCCGGAAGCTGACGAGCAGCCGGCAAGGCTCACTGAAAGTACTGCTGCAGCGAGCAGATATCTGAATCTTTTCTTCATGATAACCCCTTTCTTCTGAACGGTTATTTCAGGCTTTCAAGAAACTGTTCGATCCTGGCACAGGCTGTCTTCAGTTCCTGCAGGCTGTAGGCATAGGAGATTCTGACAAAGCCTTCCCCGCTGGCGCCGAACGCCGTACCGGGAATGACGCAGATGGCCTGTTCCTGCAGCAGCCGGACACAGAAATCGTAACTGGACAGGCCGGTGGAGGTGATGTTGGCGAAAACGTAGAACGCCCCCTCCGGCAGTGGTGTATGCAGTCCCATGCGGTTCAGCTGGGCGGTCAGGTAATTGCGCCGGCTTTCAAAGGACTGTACATGGGTATCAATATCCCGGTCGCTTTTCGGCGATACTGCCTCAATGGCCGCGAACTGGGCCGGGGTTGCCGGGCCGACCGTGGAATACTGGTGAATGTTGTTCATGGTCAGGATCAGTTCCGGATCCGCCAGCATGTATCCCAGCCGCCACCCGGTCATGGACCAGGCTTTGGAGAAGCCGCTGACGATGATCAGCTGGTCACGCAGTTCTTCAATACAGGCGATGGAAAACGGTTTCTGCCCGTAGACCAGCTCCAGATAGATCTCATCTGCCACGACGATGACGTTGTACTGCTTCAGCAGCGGCACGAGTTCTTCATAGTCTTCCCTGGTCATGACCCCGCCGGTCGGATTGCTGGGATAGTTGAGAATGATCATCTTGGTCTTCTCGTTCAGCACTTTCCGCAGGCTTTCGGCCTTGACCTTGAAGCCGTCTTTTTCTTCCAGCTGCAGATAGACCGGGGTTGCGCCGGTCAGGATGACCGACGGTTCATAGGCAACGTAGCCCGGGTCGAGGATGATGCACTCATCCCCCTTCTGCAGAAACGAGCGGCAGGCCAGGTCAATGCCTTCACTGGCCCCGACCGTAACCATGACATTGTCGGCGGTATAGCCCTCCGCGCCGAAGCGGCGTTCATAGTAAGCCGCAATCCCGCGCCGCAGCTGGGTGAAGCCGAGGCTCGGCGGGTAATATGTCCGCTCCCGTTCGATGGCATAGATGCCTTCTTCACTGATGTGCCACGGGGTCGGGAAGTCCGGCTCGCCGACACTCAGGGAGATGACATTCGGCGTATCCATGGCCATGGCGAAGAACTGCCACAGCAGGGACGGCCGCAGGGCCCTGACATTCTCGTTGAGTCTTTCCTTTATGCTCATGGCTCCACCAGCTGGCGCTCATCTGCGCGCTTTTCCTCTTCCAGGAGCCTTCCTTCAATCTTGTACTGTTTCAGCTGCAGGCACGTAACCGTTGCCGTAACACCCTCAATCGGCGCCAGCTTGCGGGCCACGAAGTCGGATGCTTCCCGCATCGTCGTACCTTCGATGAAGACTAAGAATTCACTGGTCCCGCTCATCAGGTAAAGACTGGTCACTTCCGGATAGCGGGCAATCCGGCCGGCAATCCGGTCATAGCCCACGTCCCGTTCCGGC
>JAFOIT010000193.1 GCA_017420585.1 Solobacterium sp. | reverse complement strand
GATCCAGAATACGATCAAACTGACAATTATGGCCCGGGCCGATGAGATTGCCATCATGCGCAATGTCGGCGCCCGCAACAGCTATATCCGCTCGCCGTTTGTCATTGAAGGAATGATCATCGGCATTGTCGGTGCCCTGATTCCGATTGCCATGATCTTTTTCGGCTACCGGTATCTCTATGAGATCACCGGCGGTTATGTCATTTCCCGCATGTTCAGCCTGATTGAACCATTCCCGTACATCTGGCAGGTATGCGGCGTCCTGCTGGCGATCAGTATCCTGGTCGGCCTGATCGGCAGTTTCCTGTCCGTAAGCAAGTACCTGAGGTGGAAACGATGAGGCGGAAGCTGATTGCTTTCCTGACGGCTGTATTCCTTGCGGTCTGCGTTGTGCCGGGACTGCCGGTGAAAGCCGAAGAGGACTACAGCAATACCGATTACTGGAACCAGATGTGTACCAGCGGCCAGGCGCTGACCGATGCGGAAAAGAGTGCCTGCATGGGGTATATGCAGTACATTGCCAGTCAGACTGACACGCTGCGGGATCAGCTGCAGGAGATCGAAAACCGGCGGGCGGAAATCTCCGCCAACATTTCCTATTACGCGGCGCAGGTCCGGAACTACCAGGCCCAGGCTGATGCCCTCAACGGGGAAATTGCCACCCTGAACGGACAGATCGCCGTGCTGGAAAAGGAAATCCAGGAAGCCGAGGAACAGATTGTCAAAAAGGAAGCGGAGATCGACGCCGTCCAGGACAAGATCAAGGACCGCATGGTCAGTGCCCAGGGCACGATGCGGCTGAACCAGTATCTTGACATCCTGATGGGCGCCCGGACTTTCGATGATTTCATCCGGATTGCCAACGGCATCAGTGATATCACGGCATATGATGAAAAGACCATGACGGACCTGGCTGATGATATTGAGGAACTCAACCGGACCAAGGCCAAACTTGAGGAAGACAAGGTCAAGCTCGATGCGGCCAAGCAGGAAGTCGTGGACAAGCAGAATGCCATCCTGGCGCTGAAATACGAAGTGCAGCTGGTCGAGCAGGAACTGCGGAACCAGTTCGCCGAACTGGAAGCGCAGGGCAACCGGATCGCCGGTGATATCGAAGCGATCCAGGCAACCATGCGGGAGATCACCGAACAGCTCAACCAGATTGCCGGTACGTCCGGCTGGACCTACCCGGTGGCCGGCGGCCGTTACTCTGCCGGTACCTGGCATTACAGCAGCGGCGGTGTGCATCTGGGCATGGATATTGCGGCGGCCAAGGGCTCCACGATCGTGGCAGTCGGCAACGGCGTCATCATCAAGAGCGCGGACGGCTGCGGCGACGGCTACCTGGGCAACTGGTGTGCCGGCAGTCCGGGCGGATCGCTCGGCGGCGGCAATCAGGTGTACCTGCTGACCAAGATCAACGGCGGCCTGTACGCGGTCAAATATGTCCATATGCTGGCCGGTACGCCGGTGGCCAAGGGGACAATCGTCCTGGCCGGCGATTATATCGGACAGGTCGGCACCTCCGGCAACTCATCAGGCCCGCACTGCCATATCGAAGTGTTCTATCTCGGCAGCGCCGACAACTTTACAAGTTACGCGCAGAACTGGAACGGTGACCTGGCCTTCGGCTGCGGCTGGGGTTCCGCCGGCCTGAACCGGCTGTGCGAAAACGGGGCCGGGGCTCCCTGCCGGGTCAAACCGGAAGCCCTGTTTGGAAACGGATAAGAGATCTTCTTCATGAGGATCTCTTTTTTTCCGGGCGCCCCATGTCAGCGGGCTGATACAGTGTGCTAGAATATATGCATTATGAGTGAAGAAGAAAAGAAAACCCTTCCCGCGGAGGAAGATGACCTGATCCGTATTCCCGTCATGCGGCACCAGTCCGTACCTGTGGAAGATTTTGATAAGCTGCGGAAGAAGCACCGGCACCTGAAAATCATCATGGCCTGTTTGGCGGTGCTGTGCCTCCTGCTGGGCTGGCTGGCCGGGAGTGTCGTGCCGTTTGCGTACGCCCACAGCCTGCAGAACAGCATCAACACGGTTGCCGGCATGGATTCATCCGACAAGTTCGCATCTATTCTCCGGGTGATGTCCGAAGACTGGTTCTTCGCGGCAGATATCGATAATGTCAGCACCCGCCTGACCGACCAGGCGCTCTACGGCATGACTGCCAACGAGGAAGACCCGCACACATCTTATATGTCAAGCGAGGAGATCGAATCGTTCACACAGTCCATCAACCGGAATTTTGTCGGCATCGGCATCCAGTATATTGATGCCGGGGATGGCATGTTCCTGGTGGAACGGGTGTTCCGGTCATCGCCGGCGGAAGCGGCCGGGGTGCAGGCCGGAGACTTCATCCGTTTCGTGAACGGGGTTTCCACGGAAACCATGACCAGTGAGGATATTTCCGACCGGGTCCGCGGTGAAGCAGGCACGGTCGTATCCGTCGGCTTTGAGCGGGACGGCGAGATCATCACCCTGGATATCACCCGCCAACCCATCAGCAATACCGTCTTCGGTGAAATCATGGCAGACGGCACCGGCTATCTGGAAATCATGCAGTTCGGGGATTCCACTGCCCAGGAAGCCCGTGGTTATCTCGAAGATTTCCGGGACCGCAATGTTCATAAGCTGATCATTGACCTGCGCGGTGACGGCGGCGGCTATCTCGATTCGCTGCGGGCCGTGGCTTCGCTGTTTATCAGCGGTGGCCCGGTGATCATGAAGCAGGTTTACAGCGACGGCACGGTGGAAGAACTGCGCAGTGTGGACGGGCTGGCCTTTGACTTCTCGCCGGTGGTCCTGCTGGTCGACCGCAACACCGCCAGCGCCGCGGAAGTCTTTACCCTGGCAATGACGGAAAACCGGGATGATGTCACCACCATCGGGGAAACCACCTACGGCAAGGGCACCGTACAGATCACCCGG
>JAFOIT010000192.1 GCA_017420585.1 Solobacterium sp. | reverse complement strand
CGGTTTCGGCCTCATAGCGGTCGATGCTCTCCCCGATCTGCAGGCAGATCTCGCGGTCCTTCGCGTTGAACTGGTAGCGGTCACGGAAGATCCAGGTGAAGTTGGCCGCCTGGAACAGCAGGACACCCGCAAACAGCGCCAGCCAGAGTTTCTCAGGCTTTTCATAGACAGCCATCATGGCCGCATGGTGATTCACAAACAGATGCACCAGCAGGATCCCGGCCAGGGCCCCGAACGGATAGACAATCCGCGGGGAGAAGTCCGTGCTCGCCTTGACAAAATACAGCGCGAAGCCGGCCAGCAGGTCGACAAAGACCAGATACGGGATTTCATACAGCCGCATGGGCCTGCCGGCCTTCAGGATGACAAAGACAGCCAGCAGCACGGCCCCGGTGCACAGCAGGGCAAAGCAGTACTTCGGCATGACATGGCAGCTGACCAGGAACACATCCTTCATGTTCACAAAGGTATTCCGGATGGTCTCGGCCATGGTCATCGTACTGCCGATGCGCGGGTTGGCCAGCACAAAGCGGGTAATCAGCCAGGCAATGATCATGACATTGCCGTACATTCCGGCCAGAATGAGATTATTCTTTACAAAACCGCGGAAATCATGCGTATGCTCCAGCAGGTGCGGCAGGCACAGCACCACAAAGATGCCCAATGCTGTCTGGTAGATGAATACCGCGCAGAACAGCCACACTTCCGTCAGGACCAGGTCCCTGGTTTTGTGTTCCTTCCACCAGCGGTTCAAAGCCTCAAAGGCCAGCACCGCGAAGAAAACCGAGGCGTTCAGAAGACCTGTTTCAACAAACAGGTAGAACTGGATACAGAACAGGTTCAGCAGCACAAACGCCGCCAGGAACACCGCGGTCAGGGCATCCGGGCAGTACTGTTCATAGACCCGGGCCGTGCGGTACACCGCCAGGATCAGAAACACCGTACCGATCGCATAGGAAACCACATAGGTCACCGGCATGGACCAGTTCAGATATGTTTCGTAGAGCCAGTAAACCGCGGCGCTGATGATCCGCCCGTTGCCGTACAGCATCCACTCCCATTCGCTTGACGCAAAGGTGCTGTAGGTATCGATCGAGTATTCCGGCAGACAGTCGGTCAGAAACAGCACCAGCACTGCCGCAATGCTCAGAAGCCACGTTATTGTTTTGTCTCTGGAAAACAGTCTCTTCATTTCCGTATACCTGCTTCGTATGTCCGCTGCCGCAGCACTTCAAAGCCCAGGGCTGCAGCTGCCCCGGCCGCGTTGAGCGCATTGCGGAAATCATTCGCGTAAGGAATGTAGATGTTCTGTTCGCAGGTGGCCAGTACGCCGGCTGACAGCCCGCGCATTTCCCCGCCGATGGCGATCAGCACCGGCTGCCGGTAATCCGCCTCAAAGTAGGATATGGCGTCTTTCCGCATGGCCGCATAGCTTTTCAGGCCATGGTTACGGCAGTACTGCACGGCTTCGGCCGGATCATCACACAGGATAACCGGCAGGTATTCAAAAGCCCCGGCACTGGATTTGAGGATGACCGGTTCCGCCCGCTGCCAGTCCCGCTGCCGCAGGATCAGGCCGGTGCAGCCCGCACTGTAAAGCGAACGGATCACATAGCCGAGGTTAAAGGGATCTTCCACCCCTTCCAGCAGGACGGCGAACGGGATCCCGGTCAACAGGTCAGGCAGTTCCTGCCACTGCCGCGGGCCGGTTTCGGCAATCACCCCGCCATGGGTCCTGCCCGCCGCGAGCGCATCGATTTCCTGCCGGTCACAGCGGACCACCCTGATGCCCTGCCGCTCTGCCTGGTGCACGATGAAACCGGCGTCCTTGTCGTGACGCTCCCGGTCCAGCATAATCTGTTCCACCCGGCGCCGGCCGCCCAGCATGGCCGCCTTGACGCTGACCCCGCCTTCAATGATCATCTTCCCTGCTCCTTCTGAGGATATCATCCTTCCGCACCGCAAAGGGCACCTTCAGCCGCAGTTCCTTCATCGGCTGCCGGCTGATCTCCAGATATTCCCCGTTCTCATTTTTGATTTCACTGATCCGGAACACCCGGTTTTCCTGTCCCGGGCTGAGCACTTCCACGGCCTCGCCAAGGTCAAACGGATTCCGCGTAACCATGGTCATCGTTCCCGCAGCAGGATCATAATCTGCCACGGTGCCGAGGAAGTCATGGTTGACGTCATTGCCGGCCTTCAGATCCGATATGAGTCCTTCCGCGCCCCTGACACCGCCGTAAAAGCCGTTCCAGACTGCCCGGTTTTCACCCTTCATGATCTCCCGCCGGTGGGCCTCCAGCCGCTCCGACGCCAGTATGCCATTGTGCTCGTACAGGTCATCGAGCAGATGCCGGTAACCTGATACAATCGAGGCAACATAATACTCGGTCTTCATGCGGCCTTCGATCTTGAACGACCGCACACCGGCTTCCCAGAGCGCGGCGATTTCGTGCACGGCACAGAGATCCTTTGAGCCCATTGTAAACAGGCTGTTTTCCGTGCTGATTTCCGCACTGCCGTCATATAGGTGGTAGAACCACCGGCAGCTCTGCGCGCAGCCGCCCCGGTTGGCATCCCGCAGGGTCATGCGGTTGCTCAAGGTGCAGCGGCCGGAATAACTCACGCACATGCCGCCGTGGATAAAAGCTTCTGTAGCCACCGGGCTGTCCGCGGTGATCCGGCGCACATCGTCCAGCGTGCACTCCCGGGCCAGTACAACCCGGTCGATCTTCAGCGTGTCGTAAAGGAAGCGGGCGGCCCCGGCATTGGTCACGCTCATCTGCGTACTGCAGTGGATCTCCGTTTCCGGCGCATACTTCCCGGCCAGTTCCATGACGGCCGGGGACGCAATGATCAGGGCATCCACCCCGATGTCCTGCAGCCGTACCAGATATTCCTTCAGACCGTCATAATCTTCTTCGTGGGGAATCATATTTACGGTCACATGGACATGCGATCCGTGTTCGTGGGCAAACCGGCATGCCTCGGCAATGTCTTCCAGCGTGAAGTTGGAAGCCCGGGAGCGCAGTGAAAACTGCGGACCGCCCAGATAGACCGCATCGGCGCCATAGCGGACAGCCGTCATGGCCCGGGCCAGATCACCCGCCGGGGCCAGCAGTTCCGGTTTTTCAGCGAATCGTTTTCTGTCCATAATAACCCGTGGAGAACGGCATGTCCCCCCATCTTTTCATATATTCCGCCGATACTGACGCTGCGTCTGCGCCGGTCATGATCTGCCGGTAGGCAGTTACCGTATCCGCCAGCAGGTCTTCGTTCAGAAATGTACCGTCAATGTAAAAGCGGTCTGCGGCCGCGAATTCCCCGGCATAGCCGAAGGATTCCTGGATAAAATCCGTAAAGATCATCGTCCCGGCTTCACTTTCAAAAACCGGCATGTGCTCCTGCCGTTTCTCTTCCCGCAGCAGGAATATCTTTTCTTTCATGGCAAGATCCCGGTGCCGATATTCCGCCCAGGCCGAAAGCAGCGGCCGTCTGGATACCGTCATCATCAGATACCCGTGCATGGTCAGCTCACACCGGGCCGCCGGCAGGATATCCCTTACTTCCTGCTCGGTCAGCAGCGGGGAGACACTGACGCCATGGATGCCCCGGTTCTGCCACCAGCGCGCGTCCGCCCGGCTGGTCAGCAGTGTTTCCGGCCGGTAGATCAGTTTCTCCTTCATGCCGAGCTGTTCTGCCGCCGGCAGCACAGCCGGATCGGAAAAGTAAATAAACCGCAGGCCCGGCATTTCCCGCAGCGCCGCCAGCGTTGTTTCTACCTTTTCGCTTTCAGACGGAAAAAACAGCCGGTTCAGCAGAACCGAAAACGCGGGAATATCCTTCAGCTTCTCCGGCGCCTGTTCCGTCAGGGCAGAAAAACAGCAGCCGCGCAGCGCCAGGACGGCTTCATCGGCACCTGCCGCCAGCATCCGGCGGGCTTCTTCAGGTGAATTGACACTGCTGCACAATACAGTCATACGGGAAAATCTTACACTGTTTCAGCCGCTTTGAAAACCTCAGTATTGACGTTGCCCGTACGGATTGTTAGTATGAAATCAAATCAAGGGACCCTGCGTTAAGTGCTGCCGGAAATGGGAAGCCGACGGACGAAAAGCATGGCTTGCGGTAGGATCCCATCTCCCGGAAATACGTGAAGAAAGCGGCTTCCTGATTCACATAACACGGTGAGAAAGGAGGCTTTTATGTTTACAAAGGAATACTGGAAATCCTCCGCCGTCAAACTGCGGCAGACCAAATATCTTGCCATCATGGCCACCATGATTGCCCTGAAGGCTGTCCTGGCAAACTTTTCCATCCCCCTGTCGGAAACCCTGCGCATCAACTTCGGCTACATGGTCACTTCGGTGGAAGCGGCAGTGGTCGGGCCGGTGGCGGGCATGGTCAGCGGGGCGGTTTCCAATACCGTCAATTTCATGATCCGGCCCAGCGGCACGTTCTTCATCGGCTACACGATATCGGCCATGCTGGGGGAACTGTTCTACGGCCTGTTCTTCTACCGGCGCCGCATTACCCTGCCGGCCATCATCGGGGCCAAGGTATCGGTCAACTATCTGATCAATGTCCTGCTCGGATCCCTCTGGTCCAGCATGCTGTATTCCAACGGATATCTTTACTACGCAGGAAAAAGCGTGATCAAGAATACGGTCATGCTGCCGGTCGAGATCACGCTTCTCTATCTGATATTCAAAATGGTATTGCCGTTCCTGCAGCGCCGCCAGCTGGTCGTGCCGCAGAACAAACCCGAACCGGAGAAACAGGACTGATTATTCCAGCCCGCCGATCCGGATGGAATCATCCATCAGCTGCAGGATCTTCATGTATTCTGCAGTTTTGATTTTGCTGACATCGTATTCACCCGGGCTGAGGTCCCTGACCAGGGCTGTCCGGTAACCGCCCGTACCGTCTTCCACGGCGAGCACCAGGTCCACCCGCGGATTGGTCAGCTCGACCTTCTTGCGGGAGCCCAGGGTTGTTTTCGTAATGGTTACGGCGCCGATGACCCCCAGGCGGTTTTCATCCTCCGGGCTGTCACTGATCATTGTACCCATTGAGTAGAAGATCAGCGTATCATCGATCCAGGCGGCCGGCTGGATGGCATCCGGCGCATTGCCGATGATCACCGAGGCACCGGCATCCGCCAGGGCTTTGGCAATGGTGCGCTGCCGGTCGGTCGGCAGTTTTCCGTCTTCGCCGTCCCACCACATCTCAACGATGACAACATCTGCCTGCTCGGCTGCCTTGGCCACCTGGGCCGGGCTCTTTTCATCATCGTACACATTGACCAGGTACTGCTCCTGTTCCGGAATATCGTGATTCATGTCATCCGTAAAGGACAGGAACGCGGCCGTGACTTCCCCTGTGCGGATGGTCGGGATCAGGTTCCGCCGGTCGGTGCTGACAAACGTGCCGTTGGCCAGTACATCCGGATTGTCCAGCCAGTAATCCATGGAACTGTCGATGCCGGCCTTGCCATAGGCCAGGACATGCGGGTCAGCCAGACCGATCAGGTTGAAACCGATCCCGGTGGCGGCTTCGGCAAACTGCCACGGCACTTCCGTGCCGATCAGCGTTTGCTGGCTGTAGGCTGCCAGGTCATAATTGGCCACCGTCTCGGCCAGGCCTGAGAAATTGGACCAGTAATCATCTTTATTCTCTGTATAAAGACCGTAATACGCCCGCCCGGCGGCGAGCACGTTGATTACGGCCACTTCTTCCTGTGCGGCCGCAGGCGAGGACGGCTCGGCGGCATTGCGGTGCTCAAGCCGGATCCGCATGATATTCATGCCCAGACTGATGCTGGCAATTACCAGGGCGGCAACCAGCAGTACCTTCCAGACACCATTGAATAATTCCTTATGATTCATATCCCATCACTTCCAAACCAGTGTCATTATAGCATGTCTGATGTTATAATTTCCCGGGGTGGTAAAGATTATGAAACATTACGATAAAGTAAAGGAAATCATTGCCGGAAAGGCTGAATTGTGTGTTGTCACCAAGCGTCATTCCGTTGAGGAAATCATGCCGTTCTATGAGGCCGGCGAGCGGATCTTCGGGGAAAACCACGTCCAGGATCTCACCGCCAAGGCCCAGGTCATGCCTGCTGATATCCAGTGGCAGATGATCGGCCACCTGCAGACCAACAAGGTCCGCCAGCTGGCTCCCTACGCTGCCCGCATCCAGTCCCTCGACTCCCTGAAACTGGCCAGGGAGATCAACAAGGAATGCGCCAAGATCAACAAGGTGATGCCGTGCTTCGCCGAGTTCCATCTGGCCCTGGAAGATGAAAACAAGACCGGTCTCTCGGCGGCGGAAGCCGTGGAATTCATCCGGGCCTGCCGGGAATACCCGTATGTCAAAATCGAAGGCATCATGGCCATGGGTCCCCACACCGAGGACGACGCGGAAATCCGCCGGATCTTCGAACAGGGGCATGAGTTGTTCCTCAGCCTGCAGAAGGAATTCGGGGCGGATCAGATCCGTTACCTGTCCATGGGCATGAGCGATGACTATCCGATCGCTGTTGACTGCGGCTCCAACATGGTCCGCATCGGCACTTACCTGTTTACGGAAGACGGAGAATAACCGTGCGTTTTCACAGAAAGTCCGCGGATCTGACACCGCTGGCTGATATTTCATTTGCCACTGCCGCCCGGGCCCGCCATGACCGTGAGGTCAACGGTGACCTTGTCGTGCAGGCAAGCATCGGAACCCTGTGCGATGATCAGCAGAAGATCATCGCCTTTCCGTCTGTGTATGAGCACTTTGACGCGATGGCCGCCCGGACGAAAGCCAGTTATGCCGAGAGTTTCACCGGCAATACTTCATTCCGTGAGGCTGTGGCCGCATGGGTGCTGGAAGACCATGTCCGCACCCTGCACCGCACCGTCATCGCAGCCCCCGGGGGCACCGGGGCCCTGTGGGCATCCATGAATACCTTCCTGGATCCGGGTGAAACTGTGATCCTGCCGGGGATTGCCTGGAATTCCTACGCTGCCATGGCCGGCCATAACGGCCTGCAGATACGCACCTATGACATGTTTGCGGATGGGCACTTCAACTTTGCCTCCCTGCGCCAGGCCATGACAGACGTCAGCCGCCGGCAGGACCGGGTTGTCTTCGTGCTCAACACACCCTGCAACAATCCGACCGGCTACTCCCTCAGCGATGGTGAATGGGATATCCTGATCGATCTGGTCAACGAAGTATCGGAAACCTGCCCGGTCGTCATGATCATTGACGTCGCCTATTTCGACTTTGTCAATGACCCGGCGGCCCGCAGCAGCTTCTGCCGGCATCTGGACCGGATCAGTGACAGTGTCATGGTGAATATCCTCTTCAGCATTTCGAAGACAATGACCGCCTACGGCATGCGCTGCGGCGCCTCCATCCTGCTGGCCCGCCGGCCGGAAGATGTCCGGAATATCGAGATCATCCTGGAGAAAACAGCCCGGCTGACCTGGTCCAACGTCAACAACGCCGCCATGGAATGCTTTGCCTGGGCCGTCACCGCAGACCGGGATACCCTGAAGGAAGAAATACAGGCCGGGGTCAGCCTGCTGAAAGAGCGCAGTGAGATCTTCCTGCGGGAAGCGGCGGAATGCAGTCTGGAACTTTATCCGTACCGGGAGGGCTTCTTCTGCACCCTGAAATATGAGGATCCTGCCTTTGCCGCAGAGATGTTCCAGGCCCTCATGGACAATCATATCTATACCGTCAGGGTAAACGGCGGCATCCGGATTGCCCTGTGTTCCCTGCCGAAAGCGCAGGCAGCCGGCCTGGCCAGGCGGATCAGAGCCGTACAGGATCAGCTTGCAGCGGAGCGTTAAGCTCCGTTTTTCATTGAATGTACTGAATAACAATGCTATTCTGTTAAAGGCCTCGGAGGTATAGGAATGACATTTGTCCTTGGTTCAAAACGTGATTTCCTGGATTACCAGGATGAAGAAGCAATGGAATTTCTGGAGGATGTCTGCGATATCGTCGCCATCCCTGAATACCAGAAACTGAAGCAGTTCCGCCATCACTACAGCACCAACCGCTACCAGCACTGCCTGAATGTGGCCTGGTATACGTTCCTGTGGTGCCGGCGGGCCGGACTGAATGCCCGCAGCGCCGCCCGCGGAGCGATGCTGCACGACTTTTTCCTGTATGACTGGCGCCAGAAGGAAACCCAGCCGATCCCCGGGCATCATGCCGCTGTGCACCCGGTGGCAGCGCTGGCCAATGCCGAAAAATACGTGGAAGTCGATGACGTCATGCGTGACTGCATCCTGCACCACATGTGGCCGTCCGCCAAAGGCAGGCCGGTTACGGCTGAAGGGCTGCTTGTGTCCCTCGCCGACAAATACTGTGCCGGCATGGAACTGAGCATGCATACCGTGCAGACCGTGCCCCCGGCCATCATGAATACAATTCAGAGAATATCGCGATAGGAGAAGATCATGCCTGCTGCTACAACCCATGTGGAATTCGCCCGGGATGTCTATGCCCGGCTGCCGGAAGAACTGCAGAAAACCATTACGGATCTGCCGCTGTACTGCCTGGGCTCCCAGGGGCCTGATCTCTTTTTCTTTTCCCGCGCCTACTTCCTGCCCGGTTCCCTGACCTGGGTCGGCAGCCGCCTGCACGGGGAGAAAGTCGAAGAGGTCCTGCGCTGGATGGACGCCTACACAAGGGAACGCCCCCTGCTGCGCAGTTATTATGCCGGGTATCTGTGCCATTACGCCCTGGATTCAAGCTGCCACATGATCATCTGCAGCTATGCCCGCAAGGATGCCGAACGGCGCGGCTGCACCGATTCGGAAGCCCACTTTGCCCTGGAAGGCGAACTGGATATCTGGGCCCTGCGCCGGCACAGCAAGACCCCGGAGAATTACAGTGTCCATGACGACCTCAAGGTAAGCAGGGACGCCGCCGTAAAGCTGGCAAGAATGTACAACCTGATGCTGCTGGAGATCTTCGGCACCTATATTTCCGAGCGGAAACTGCTGGAAGCCATCTTCGGCATTCACCGGCTGACCAAAGCCCTAAAGCCGGGCAGCCTCACGAAATACAGGGTGGCCGATCGGATGGAGAACCTGCTGCGGATGCCCAAGCTGATCACCGGCATGATGCTGGACGGCAAAGGCGCGAAAGA
Source organism: Solobacterium sp. (assembly GCA_017420585.1). Classification (GTDB taxonomy): domain Bacteria; phylum Bacillota_I; class Bacilli_A; order Erysipelotrichales; family Erysipelotrichaceae; genus Bulleidia. Next base: position 24,149 of record JAFOIT010000192.1, on the reverse strand, counting down.
TCCGGATGTGCTCAATCCTGACCACCAGGTCTACGCGAATGTGGACTACCCGGAACTGACTGACAGCCATTCCTTTGCGGAACTGTACGATCTGGCCGAAGAAAAAGCCGCGGCCCTGTTCACCGATCTGGACAGTGTCCCGATCGATACGGACTTCAACGGCAATCCGATTCAGAAATAAACCGGATCCTGCGGGATCCGGTTTTCATATGCTTCAGTTGTCAGTCAGGCCCCAGGCAGGAATCGTGCTGCCGCGGCGGATCAGGACGGTCTTCTGGAAATCGGTCTGATTCAGGAAATGCAGCACTTCCTCGGTTTCCGCTTCCGTGCAGCCGAGAAGGATCTTCACATCCAGGGTCTTCTGCAGGATATCGGCAGCCACCACCAGGGCCGTAATGCTCTGCGGCAGTGAACCGACATACACAGACACCCCTTCCCCGTTATCTGAGGCCGTATCGGTCAGATGACCATACTCCACCGGATAAACCAGGTTTTTGAAGTTCGGATGTGTTTCCCCCTTGTGACGGCTTATCGTCAGCGTACTGGATAGAAACAGAGTGTCCACTTTCAGCCAGAAATAGGCATTGTTCTCATAATCAGCCATTGTTGTGTATTCCTTTTCAAGTAAGACAATTATAAACAGCAGCGCTGAAAATGTAAATATGTTTCATTTACTGAAAAGATTTACAGCAGCTTTTCTTTTATAAAACGATGTTCTTCTGGTTTCCTTCCAGCCATGCCTTCAGATTATCAAAGACAATCTCGGCCCGCAGTTTCATGGATTCCTTTGTCGCAAAGGCCACATGCGGGGTCACCAGGGTGTTCTTCGCGGCCAGCAGCGGTTCATCAGCCGGCAGCGGCGGTTCCTTGTCAAAGACATCGAGGCACGCGCCGGCAATCGTTCCGGCATTGAGGGCGTCAGCCAGGTCCTTTGTGCTGACCACCGGGCCGCGGGCAGCGTTGACCAGGATGGCAGACGGCTTCATCATGGCCAGCCGTTCGGCATTGATCATGCCCCGGGTCGCATCGCTCAGCGGGCAGTGCAGCACAACGATGTCGGACTTCTCCAGCACTTCCTCAAGGCTCATGCAGGTCACGTAGTCCAGATGATTGTGGGCCGGTGTCCGGGTATAGGCAATCACTTCCGCGCCGAAGGCATGGAACAGTTCGGCACTGCGGCTGCCGATCTTGCCGAGGCCGACAATACCGACCGTCTTGCCGGCAATCTCAAAGCCGACCAGGCCGTCCTTGGTGCCGCCGGTACGGGCCCTGTCTTCCACCTGGCGCATATTCCGGTACATGGAGATCACCATGCCCAGCACCAGTTCAGCCACGGCTTCGGTCGAATAACCAGACGCGTTGGACACGGCGATGCCCTTCTCCTTCGCCGCTTCAAGACCGACATGGTCCACACCGGTGAAAGCAACGTCAATAAACTTCAATTTGCCGCACTGGCGGATGACATCTGCCGGCATCGGCATGTTCGCCAGAATCATCACATCGGCATCTTCCGCTTCTTTGACCAGCACAGCCGGGTCCGCTGTCCGGTCATATGAAGCGAACTCCATGCCCTGTTCGATAAACGGCTGTTCGAGTTCGGCCAGCAGTTCATTACTGATGCCAAGCGATTCCATGAGTACTGTTTTCATCGTTTTATCCTTCTTTCTACTAATGGATTATAGCGTGTATATCCTGGTTCTGCATTGATGAAGCATTTCCTCAATATCATAGATGCCGGTCAGGGTCATGACCCGGGCAACGATCATCAGGCACCCGTACGCGTCACTGCCGGCCCGGTGATGTTCCAGTTCGATATCAAGGTATTCACACAGGTCATTGAGCCGGTGATGCTCGAGCCCCGGGAAGACATTGCGGCCCAGTTCCACCGTATCAAAGTATCTTAATGACGGCACGGGAATACCGCAGTTCAGGCATGAAGCCTTCAGGCAGCCCATGTCAAAACGGGCATTGTGGGCCACTACCAGGCTGTCTTCCAGATGGGGCTTCATCTGCCGGTATACCCGGGCAAAATCCGGGGCGTGCACCACATCCTGCGGCCGGATGCCGTGAATGCGGATGTTGCCGTAATAAAAGGCCGAAACGTTTTTCTCCGGCCGGATCAGGGTTTCCAGCACCGGTTCGATCATGCCGTCTTCCAATACGGAAAGCCCGACCGCACAGACGCTGGCCGGACTGCTGTTGGCTGTTTCAAAATCGATTGCCGTTACCTTCATATTTATTCGTGGATATGCTCAAATGCCATCTTATAGATGTTCTTGATATGGTCATCCGCCATGGAATAATAGACCAGTTTGCCTTCCCGTCTGGTCCGCACCAGCTTGGCTTTCTTCATGCTGGAAAGCTGGTGGCTGATGGCGGAGGAAGACATCTCCAGCAGCGCCGCCAGATCACCGACACACAGCTCACTGACAAACAGCGCGTTCATGATCTTGAGCCGGGTGCTGTCCGCGAACATCGTGAAAATCAGGCTCATATCATCATAGTCCCGCTCTTTGGCCATCTCGCGGCGGCATTCCTCGACCTTGTCTTTATTGACCAGTTTTACCATCCTCTTACACCTCTTTGTTCCTGCTGCTCTTCTTTTCCTTGTTCGGGGCGAACTGCCGCATGTACTTGGCTACGCTGCGCTTGGAATACATGTCCACCGACTGCGTGCTGCCATCCAGCAGGGTCACCACGAGCAGGTCCGACATCGCGTGCCATTCATACTGCCAGCTGACCACTTCATCCCAGTAAACCATCTGGCAGATTTCCCGGTCCCGGCTGTTGTACATGATCATGTAGTCCGGCAGAAACTGCACCAGGGTCCGGTCCGGCATCAGGATAATACAGCTGATGCCCAGCAGGACCAGCACCATGCCGGTCGAGGTCAATAAACTCCGCTGAAAAATGAAATAGACACCCAGGGCGACGAGGGCGACCAGTATTTCCACCGGCTTGACGCGGATCGATCTCGGTTTGATCTCACTGACCGGCAGATTCCTGATTTTGATTTCCTGCGATTTCATAAACGTATTATAACATTCTTTGGTATTCTGCTATACTTGGGTACGGAAATGAGGTTCCTATGAATCCAGTAACGTTTGAAATCACACATGTCTGCCGGCAGTCAGGGGCCCGGACAGGCATTCTTCATACACCGCACGGTGATGTGGAAACCCCGATGTTCATGCCGGTCGGCACCCAGGCCACAGTTAAGTTTGTTTCCCCGGAGGAACTCTATGACGTGCATGCCGGGGTTGTGCTGGCCAACACCTATCACCTGTGGCTGCGCCCGGGTGAGGATATCGTCGACAAAGCCGGCGGCGTCCAGAAGTTCATGAACTACAACGGCCCGATGCTGACGGACAGCGGCGGCTTCCAGGTCTTCTCGCTGGCGGACGTCAGGAAGATCAAAGAAGAAGGCGTCACCTTCAAGAATACGCTGAACGGTGACACGCTGTTCCTCTCCCCGGAAAAATCCATCCAGATCCAGAACAAGATCGGTGCGGATATCATCATGTCGCTGGATGAATGCATTCCCTATCCGGCCAGTTACGAATACGCCAAAACCTCCATGGAACGCACCCTGCGCTGGGCAGAGCGGGGCAAAAAGGCCCACAGCCGGCCGGATGAGCAGGCCCTGTTCGGGATTGTCCAGGGCGGCGATTACGAGGATCTGCGCCGCTATTGTGCCGAAAAACTGGTCGAAATGGATTTCCCCGGCTATGCCGTCGGCGGTACTTCCGTCGGAGAAGACAAGGAAACCATGGTGCGCATGGTCCGCTGGTCCCAGGCTGCCCTGCCGCTCGACAAACCCCGCTACCTGATGGGGGTCGGGGCCGTCAATGACCTGCTGGAGGCGATCTCGCTGAATATCGATATGTGCGACTGCGTCCTGCCGACCCGGCTGGCCCGCCACGGCACCCTGCTGACCAGTGAAGGCCGCATCAACATCCGCAAGGCCATGTACAAGGATGACTTCCGGCCGCTTGATCCGGAATGTGACTGTTACTGCTGCCGGAATTACACCCGGGCTTATCTGAATCACCTGTTCCGGACCAATGAAGGCTTCGGCATGCGCCTGATGTCCATCCACAACATCCGTTTCCTGATCCGCCTTATGGAAGAAGCCCGCCAGGCAATCAGGGAAGACCGGTATAATGATTTCAAGGAATATACGCTGAAAAACATGAAGTTTGATCAGCGCGGCTTCTGAAAAAAGGCAGTTTCCGTATTCCGGAAACTGTCTTTTTCTATTACTTTCTCAGTTCGATGTGATGATCATCCATGGCATCGATGATGGCCAGGCTTTCGACCCGGATGCCGCGGCTGCGCAGTTCATCACCGCCGGGCTGGAAACCCTTCTCAATACAGATGCCGATCCCGCCGACTTGGGCTCCGGCCTGTTCACACAGATCCATCAGTCCGTGCACTGCCTGCCCGTTGGCCAGGAAATCATCGATGATCAGCACGGTGTCACCGGCATGCAGGTACGCCTTGGACACCGCGATCTGGTAATCCCTGCCATAGGTGTAGGAATGCACCGTGGATTTATATACATCCGGCCCGAGGTTGGCGGCCCGGGCCTTCTTGGCAAAGACAACCGGGACATGGAAATGATAAGCTGTCATGCAGGCCATGGGAATGCCGGAAGCTTCAATTGTCAGCACCCGGGTAATGCCGGCATCCCTGAATTTCTCATGAAAATACGCGCCGATATGATCCATGAGTTCCATATCGATCTGATGATTCAGAAAGCTGTCCACTTTCAGAATACTTCCCGGCAGAATTCTGCCTTCCTTTAAGATTCTTTCCTGCAGTTCTTTCATTTCTGTTCTCCTTCTTTTCCGGCCGTACTGTAGCCGGCCAGCTGCGCATTGCCGATATCAATCAGTTCACTGACCGTGTATTCCCGGAATAATCCCGGGTAATAATACAGGTCATTTTTCTGCGGATCATATGCATATGACAGCAGTTCTTTCCGTTCGGGATCATAGTCCAGCACTGCGCCGGGTACGGAATACACCGGCAGGCTGCTGTCTGAATCCAGGGAGATGATGTCAAGACTGTCATCCCGGTACAGGCAAAGCCGGTCACCGGTGAACTCCCAGCGGAACGCGGCAGCACTGTACACCGCCCCGGTGCCGAACGGCAGCTGTACGGTGCGGATCCGTTCACCCTGGCTGTATACCTGCAGGGTGCCGTCGGGATAAACCGCGAAGAGCCTGCCGTCCCGGACGGCAAACGACAGTGCCGGTTCCCCTGTGTAATATACCACATCAGAAAGCTCCGTGCCTTCTGTACAATACAACCCGTCTGCGGCGGCATATACGAGCTGCTGTCCGGAAAAGACTGCGGTTCCGGCCGCGTCAGGTGTGCCAGGCAGTTCCAGCACTTCCCCATCCGGCAGATGAATCAGGACAGCTTTCCTGGTGCTGTTCCGGTCAGTCATCACGGTATACAGATATGCTCCGTCTGGCGAAGCAGTCAGGGCCGACGCCCGGTCGAAGCCGTTCATGGCGGTCAGGCTGAATGTCCCGGGAAGGGAAACCTCCAGTATCTTCTCCTCACCTGTGTCAAGGCTAAGCATGGCAATCTTCTGCGGGTTGTCATAATCATGGATATACAGGGTCCGGCTCTGCACACATGCGGCCCCCGGCGCTGAATAATACGCGTCCAGAAAGACTTTGTCAGCGATGTCCAGGGGTGACGCAAGCAGCCCGTCGGCCGTCAGGGCATCATTTACGGACAGCGGCCATTCCTGCACCAGCTTCCCGGCATGGTCATAGTTCTGCAGCCGCAGGGAACCGCTGCCGGCATCAATGTCCAGAACGGATACACAATCACCGGTTATATCCAGGATGTGATACACGTGATTTCCGGCTGCTGCAGGGTGGTGTGCGCCGCGGGTCTCTGCATCACAGAACAGCAGACCCTCTGTCGTGCTGATGACCGCCTGTCCGGCATTGCTGCGACCGCCGAGCGGCGCATCACGCATCTGTCCGGCGGGCAGGTAAACCAGGTGATCATCCTGCAGATAGGTGAATACGCAGACATTGCCGTCCTTCAGGATCAGATACCGGGTCTGCCGGTCCTTTCCGGTGATCATCTCAACCCGGTCATGTCCGGCCGGGAATGACTTCTGCAGGGATCCTGTGCCGGTGTCCGCCATGATCAGACCCCGGCGGCCGTCGGCTGTCACAGTATGGAAATATTCCCCGGTTTCCGGCAATGCGGAAATAATACCGCCGGCTTCCAGGGTTCTGATTATGCTCCCCTGCCCGTCCAGCACATGGATCCGGCTGCCAAGGACCAGCACAGCACCGTCACCGTATGCCCGCACCAGCGGGAATCCCGGTTCCTCCGCCGTGACAAAGCGCTGCGCAAAGCACAGCTGATCACGGTCCCAGGCCTGCAGAATGTATTCAGCCTGATTGATATGCGCGGTTCCGCCATACGTCCAGGAACTGTTTTCATCATTGTGTGACAGTACCAGCAGACGATTGTGCCGGTCGAAACAGAAGGAATCGGTATGTGTGCTGACTGTATCCGTCAGGAAGAATTCCGAGGTGCTGAAATCAAAGATGCCGAACTGATAGCCCTGCCCGGCCAGCCGCAGCCGGACGGCTATGTATTGTGCGTCATCCGACCAGCAGAGATCTGTGATATACCCGCCGGTATCTTCGGGCAGCGGCAGGCTGAGATACGGTTTTCCCTCAGCGGTCATGACCTGTACGGCAAAAGAGTCACCGGCGGCGATATACGCCCCGTCCGGACTGACAGCCGTCATGCCGAGTGTCCGGTATTTCAGCGGCAGATGCCAGTTTTCCTTCCCTGTCACCGGATTGACGGAATAAACACTGCCGCCGGCATATGTAATAAGATTGCCAGCCGGATCGCGCTCCGGTTCGGAGGGCTGGCCTGTCCCGGCACGGAATGAAGCCAGGTGTTGGCGGGAATCCAGCCGCAGGGTATGGAATTCGCCGGTATTGTCCAGCACCGTGATGTTCATGCCGTCCGGGCTGGTCTGCCAGGAAACAATATCGTTTGCCAGGTCAATCCGCCAGTCTTCCCGGATATGATACGGGACCGTATAGGCATAAACTGCCCGGCTCAGCGCATAAACAGCATCATCCGTCACCGGCCGGCTGCTGTCTTCTGACGGCAGGGCTGCCAGGGCTGACTGCAATGCCGCAAGCCGGTCCACCCGCTCATCCGCGGCCAGGGACTGGCTGGCCAGAAGCCTTGACTCGCTGATCTGGGACTGCCGGTAGCTGCCGGCAATGGCTGCGTTGCTCCAGAGCAGGTAAGAGATGGCTGCCGTGCCGAGAACCGCCGCTGCCGAAAGAACGGAGATCAGCCTTTTACGGCGGTACTTCTCCTGCCGCAGGATCAGTTCATCATAGGTGCAGCCGATCATTGCCGAGGCCAGCCGGGGCAGTTCCATCCGGTTCGCGTCCCGGAAGTCCATGCGCCAGTCACAGGCCAGCGGTTCCGCCCCGTCCTGCAGCAGGATTTCCGGAAAGACAGCCGGCGGCTCTCCTTCCGAAAGCACACACAGCACATGATCCCTGTCATGGGTACGGATGAATGTTTCCGCCTCCAGCAGGCACCAGCGTGATTCCGTGTAATGCGGCGAGCAGATGATGACCAGGTACTCGGAATCATCCAGCGCATCCATGATCTTCTTTGAAAGGTCACTGGTGATTTCCAGTTCCTCCTGGTCCCGGAACACACGCCCGATCCGTTCCGTACCGTACTTTTCCCTGATTGATGCAGGAATATGAAAACGTTCCAGGCCCTGCTGGATCGCTTTTGCCACGGCGGTGTCCCGGTCATTATGACGGTAGGATATGAATGCCTTGTAGCGGTAATCCATGTCCTAATCATAGCATGATAACCGCGGCCCATTATTCGGTAATCGCGGCAGAATAAAAAAGAATAACGGTACGGTGTGCATTATCCAGCAAAAAAGGCGGCAATCCATGCCGCCCTGTTGTGACTGATGGCGTGCTTGAGGAGACTCGAACTCCTGACCCCTAGCTTCGGAGGCTAGTACTCTATCCAACTGAGCTACAAGCACATGTGCCATAATATATTAGCACAATATTGTGTGATATTACTATGGATTTTTTCAAAAGATCATGTATAATAATCGTGCAATGGGGTTGTAGCTCACCTGGGAGAGCGCATCGCTGGCAGCGATGAGGTAGCGAGTTCGAGTCTCGTCAGCTCCACCATTTTTTTGTTTTCAAAACCCGCATGAGATATTTCCCATGCGGGTTGTTTCTTTTGCGGCTTGTCCCTGCCGGGTTACTGGGCGAATTTGGCAAAGGGATTCGTTTCCACCGGACGCAGGATGACCTTGTCCTCCCCGAACCAGGCCTGGATGTATTCGTCGGGACCATCCTGGAAACAATACAGGCCGGCAGAAGCTTCATAGCCGCCATTGGTGGCTTCCATGATCAGGCTGCTGTTCATGTAGAATCCGTCAATCGTATCTTCAAAGTCCTGCAGAATCTGGGTAACGGTAAACACTTCATCGTTATACAGGAAATCGATGGATCCGGTACTCTGATTCACCCAAAGTGCCATCTTGCCGTCCGCATCCTGCCAGAATTCATGCTTGTTGATGATTTCAGCCGGCTTCAGGACCACGACCGGGGTGGCCGGCGGGTCTGTCGGTTTTTCCGGGACCGGGGTTGGCGGGGCCGGCGCCGTTGACGGCTTTGGTGTCGCATCCACCGATCCGACCACATTGACAGTTGAACCGGAAGATGTGGCTGTCGGTTCCGGGGCGGCTGCTGTCTGGCTGCGGCCGAACAGGATGCCAATCCCGAACGCGGCGGCAATCAGGCACAGTGCGATGGCAATCATCGGCCATGGGGTTTTCTTCTCTGTATTACTCATGATATTCTGCTCCTTCTCCCGGTGCGGGCTGGGCGGTTATGATCCGGCTGTGCTTCCTTACAATCCCATTATAGAGGCAGGTATGATGCTTTGTCACCGCAGTGTCCGTACATGTTTTCGTACATTGTCAAACCAGCTTGAAACAATTATTATTTTTATTAAGAAGTGTTTCTGCACAAACAGTAAAAATCGGGGGATTTATGTTTAAAAATCTGACAAAAACAGAACGGGCATGGGTGCTTTATGATGTCGGCAACTCCGCCTTCACCATGCTTGCCTGTTCGCTGATTCCGATCTGGTTCAAGGATCTGGCAATCGGTACGGCACCCGGCCAGGTCACATCCGATCAGGCAACCGCATACTATTCCATTGCAATTGCCGTGGTCACTATCGTGGTGGCGGTTCTCGGCCCCATATGCGGTGCCCTGGCTGATCATAAAGGCATGAAGAAGATCTTCTTTACAACTGCCGTGGCCCTGGGTGTTGCCGGCTGTATCCTCAACGGCTTCGCGGCCAGCTGGACAGCCTTCATCGTCATCTTCGTGCTGTCCAAGATCTTCTATTCCGCTTCATTGACCTTCTATGATTCCATGCTCAATGACGTTACCACCGAAGAGCGGATGGATGAAGTTTCCTCCTACGGCTATGCCTGGGGTTATATCGGTTCGTGCATCCCGTTCACCGTGGCCATGATTGCCTATGTCATCAGCGGCGGTCTCAGTGAAAACCTGATGCTGTTCTCACCGCAGGTCGGCAAGATCATCGGCTTTGGCGTCACCGGCATCTGGTGGCTGCTGGTCACCCTGCCGCTGATCCGCAATTATCATCAGATCAATTATGTGGAAGCGGAAAAAGGCGCCGTCCGCAAGGTGTTTGCCAAAATCGGCAGCACCCTGAAGAAGATCGCCACCAGGGACAAGAAGGTCCTCTTCTTCCTGATTGCCTTCTTCATGTATATCGACGGGGTCGGCACGATCATCGACAACTGCATCAATATCGGCACGGACCTCGGCCTGCCGACGGTCGGCCAGGTTGTCTTCCTGCTGGCCACCCAGGTCGTTGCCTTCGGCGGTTCCCTTGTCTTTGCTAGATTATCCAAGAAATACGATACAGTTACCCTGATTCTCGTCTGCATTGTCGGTTACTTCTGTGTCTGCCTGTATGCCCTGACACTGAAGACCCTGCTGCATTTCGGCATCCTGGCCTTCGGGGTCGGCTGCTTCCAGGGCTCCATCCAGTCCCTGTCAAGAAGCTACTTCTCCAAGATCATCCCGGCAGAGAACTCCGGCGAATACTTCGGCATCTATGACATCTTCGCCAAGGGCGCATCATTCCTCGGCTCGGCGGTCATCGCCTGGGTCAAGCTGGCGGGCGGCACGATCAACATCGCAGTCGCTTCCCTGGCTGTCTTCTTTGCCCTGGGCTTTGTCTTCCTCAAACTGGCTGACAAACAGCCGCTGGCAAAGTAAATCATTGCAGAGAAAAACGGCACCTGCCGGCCGGGCAGATGCCGCTTTTTTTGTGCTTAGAATGTGAGCCGTTCCATCCGGTCAAAGGCTTCCTTCAGCGTATCCATGCTGACCGTGCAGGAAATCCGGATATGGTCCCTGCCGCTGGGTCCGAAGAACTCACCCGGGATGACCTTGATGTGGCACTGCTCGGCCAGCAGGGCTGAGAAGGCAGCCCCGTCCAGCCCGCTCTTTCTGACACACGGGAAGATATAGAACGTTCCCTGCACCGGCAGGACATCGATGAACGGCATGGCGGAAAGCCGCTCATAGGCATACTCCACCCGCTCCCTGAACGCCCCGGCCACTTCCTGCTCGAACTCTTCAAAATGCCGGAACGCATGCAGCATGGCCCGCTGGGAAATAGACGGCGAGGAATAGGTGGTCGCTTCGACGACAATCTTCGCGGCCTGGATGATATCCGCGTCCGCCACCAGGTTGCCGATCCGCATGCCGGTCATGACAAAGTTCTTGGAGCCTGAATTGACCGTAACGGTCCGCTCGAACATCCCCGGAAGCGAGGCAATCGGGATAAACGGCTTGGTGTAGTCAAACGATGTATAGATATCATCCGCCAGCACCAGCAGGTCATGCCTGACTGCGAAGTCAGCCACATCCTGCAGAGTTTCCCGGCTGTAGACGGCCCCGGTCGGATTGTTCGGATTATTCAGGATCAGGGCCTTTGTCTTCGGCGTCACCGCCGCTTCCAGGCGTTCGGTCCGGATCGCAAAGCCTTCCTCAAAACGTGTTTCCACATAGACCGGCACACCCCCTGCCATCTCCACTGCCGAACGGTACGGCAGGAAGTACGGTTCGATAATCAGCACTTCATCACCGGGGTCGATGACCGTCTGACAGGCCACATACATGCCGAACTGGCCGGAAGCCGTGACACAGATATTCTCATCCCGCAGCGGCACATCGTACCGGTTCTGCCAGAACTTCAGGATTTCCTGCCGCAGTTCCGGATAACCCCTGGTATCGGTATACTTCGTATGCCCGGCATAGGCATCCGCAAAGGCCGCGTCCAGTATCACTCTCGGGGTCAGAAGATCCGGATCACCGATATTGAGATAAATGGTATCGGCCGGGGCAGGCGCACTGGAACTGAAGGCATCGGGCGGGAAGTCATGGTTGTACTTCCGGGCAAGAAAACGTCGGCTCATGGGAAACCTCCTTTAACAACTCTAGAAAAGTATATAATCAGAGCCCCCGGCACCGTCAACAGGGAAAAAGAAAACAGCGTGGTCACAGAACGCTGTCTTCGTATATCCGGCTTTTATAATCTTATTTTACGAGATCTTTCAGGGTCTTGCTGGCCTTGAATGCAGGAACCTTGGATGCCTTGATCTTGATGACTTCCTTGGTCTGCGGGTTGATACCCTGACGGGCAGCTCTCTTCTTGACGCTGAACTTGCCGAAACCGTTGATATCAACTTCGCCGCCCTTCTTCATCTGTTCTGCCATTGTTTCAAAAACATAATTGACAGTCTCGGCAGCGGCCTTCTTTGTCATGCCGGCTTCTGCTGCCAGCTTGTCCGCAAGTACCTTTTTAGTCAGTGCTTCAACTTTCTTTTTTGCCATAAATACCTAATATCTCCTCCCTGTCATAACATGACAATAACTATTGTATCTGAATCACCTTCATTTTCAACCCGAAAAGCGCATAATTACCGCAAAAAACGCAGTTCGCACAGGCCGGTAATAAAGAAACAGGCATACGCCTGTTTCACTTCTGATCCGCAAAATAATCTGTCAGCCCGTCCCTGATCATCTCCGCTGTCTGCCGGATGCCTTCCGCCGAAGCCAGGGCTTCGAGATCCTCATGGCTGTGCATGGACAGCATGGCAATCTGGACAACAGGGGCACTGTTGCCGGTCATGATTTCCAGGGTTTCCTCGCCGTAATCCGTGGCGTCATCAGCCGGTACAATATGCAGCTGCCAGGTCTCCGGCCGCACCGGTGTGTAGTAGCAGTAAACCAGCCGGGATTCCCGCTCCGCCGGATACAGATGCGCCTGCAGGGCACTGCCGGCCGCGAAGGAAGCGTCATGGGTATTGCTGGCCGGCGGTTCCACACAGATCAGCGGGGCTGTGGCGCCCTGTTCCGTCGTATGGATGGCATGGATGGAAACCACCAGGTCCGGGTTTTCCTTATCGATTTTTTCCAGGCGCTGGGCCATGGTCATGGTATCATCCGCGTCTTTCATCCGCACAACGGTAAACTGGCCGGTTGCCTTGAGCAGGCTTTCCAGTTCCGCCGTCAGCGCTTCATCATATGCCGCTTCGGTTATCAGGCCGGCATCTTCTGCCCCTTCCTCATAATTGACAAACGGCAGTTCGAGATCCGGATCATAGGCTGTATATCCGGCTTCCTGAAGGTCATGGCCGGCGTCCAGCAGGATGACCGGTTTCCCGCCGCCTGACGAACAGCCGCCGAGTACCGCGGCCAGCACCGCTGTCAGAAGCACCTTCCCGTATTTTGTCTTCATCTGTATTTCCCCTCCAGTTCCATCAGTTTCTCATCCGCGCCGATATGGTCGAGAATCATCTTCATGATGTTCTCCATGTCCCTGCCTTCACGGTAGTCCGCCGCCGACATGTAGTTTGCCCGGCCTTCCCGGATCAGCCGGTCAGCCGTCATCCCGGCCCGGGCCGAAGCCGGATTGTAAACCACGATGGACTTGCCGCCGTACTCCTTGACCAGCCGCATGCACGGGACATCCGTGATCCCGTCCGCTATGTAGATCATCCGCGTAAACGGCACCGGCCGCAGGGCCGGATCCACATAGGAATTCAGATCATTGTCATTGCTTTCATCCAGGACCTGCTTGTTGATCCGGAAGATATACTGTGTCTTTGTCGTATAGTTGACGATCTGGGCCGGCCAGCGGGCAATGCCCTCTTCATCATAGAAATACCGGCAGGCATAGATCCTGCGGAACTTGTCAGCGATGGCGGAACTTTCAATGATTTCCGTCATGCCGCTGGAAATCACGTAATGCTCCACTTCCAGTCCCAGTCCGGCCCCGTAGGCGTTGATTCTTTCAAACCATGTATCCAAGCCCGGGTACAGCTCGATTTTCTGCCCGGGAACGGTGAAATCATCGCGGCGCAGCGGGGTCCCGTGCTCCATGTATTTCTTCTGCAGGAAATACAGGTAGGCACTGATCGGGTCCATGGCCTGGGCCCTGCTCATCTCGCCGACTTCCGCCCAGAACTGGCCGGCATCGGTATAGCCCAGGGTCGGGATCAGGCTGTATTCCTGCATGTCCTTCGTACACAGTGTTTTGTCAAAATCATACAGAATCGCTGTTTTCTTCATGTTTGAACCTCTATGGGCCATTATAGCATTATTGCCGTAAAAAAAAGCGCCGGAGCGCTTTTCATGTTACTGGGCCAGCAGATTCAGAACGGCCTGCACGTAGATTTCCGCCTGCAGCAGCAGTTCGTCAATCGGACATTCCTCGTTGGCTTCGTGGATATGGTAATTCCTGCCCGGGAACGCACAGCCGAAGGCAATCGTGTTGCCGATCCCCTTGGCATAGGTGCCGCCGCCCATAGTCATCGGGACATTCTCCGTGTCGCCGGTGACCGCCACATAGGCCTGGTGCAGGCAGGTGACCAGCGGGGAATCGATCGGGAAGAACAGCGGGTCCACGCCGCGGAAGATTTCCACGACGCCGTTGTCGTCTTCCAGATAATCCTGCATGGCCCGGGTAACCTGCTTCATGGTCATGGTGACCGGGAAGCGGATATCGATGGAGCCTTCAATCACCCCGTCCTTCATGCCGATGACACCGTTGTTCAGGGTCAGGACGCCGTATTCGTCAGAAAGCTTGCAGCCAAGGCCTTCACCGTCATAATTCAGGCCGAAGTGCTTGCAGTAGAATTCCACAAACGGATCCTGGAAGCCGGCTTCCTTCAGGCCGACCAGCAGGTAGGAGATCGCGTTCTTGCCCAGTTCCGGCATGGACGCATGGGCAGACTTGCCGACCAGTGTGATTGTATCGGCGTCTTCGCCTTCCTGGATCTCATATTCCAGATTGTTGTTGTTGAAGAAGTCACCCAGCTTCTTGGCCGAGTAGCTGTTCTTAGCCACCTTGATGGTGCACTTCGGGCAGACAACATTGCGCGCTGTGCCGCCGTAGATATCCAGGATGCCGGTCTGCTTGGAACGGTAGACACCGCCCACAGCACCCTTTTCGCCATGGGTGCCCGGGAAGTTTCCGTCCGGGGTAAAGCCGAAGTCGACATCTCCCTCTTTCTGCACGTAGTAAGCCAGGCCTTTGGAGCCGCTCTCTTCGTTGGTGCCCATGATCAGGCGGATCCGCTTGGTCAGCGGGATTCCCATATCACGCAGAACCTTCATGGCAATCATGCTCGCCACAACCGCGCCCTTGTCATCCGCGACGCCGCGGCCGTACAGGATGCCGTCCTTTTCCGTCATGGTAAACGGATCGGTATCCCAGCCGTCTTCCCGGCGGGCCGGAACGATGTCCAGATGACCGATGATGCCGATCAGCTGCTCGCCCTCACCCATTTCGGCATAGCCGATGTAATTATCCAGATTGACAGTTCTGAAGCCATCTTCGTCAAGCATCTGAAGGGCTGCCAGCAGAGCGTCCCGCGGACCTGATCCAAACGGGGCATCCGGAAGGGTTTCTGACTGAACACTGTTGATGGCTACCAGCCGTGACAGTCTGTCCAGCAGTTCTGCCCGATAGCCTCTTACACGTTCTTTAACGTCCATGTTTATCCTCCATTGAAAACTATTGCATCTATTCTATCATGTTCTGACAGACATGACTAATCCTGTATTGTCAGCACAACCGGGCAGTGATCCGACCCCTCCACCGAGCTCAGGATCCCGCTGTCCGTGAGTCTGTCCCGCAGCCGGTCGGAAACGATAAAGTAATCGATCCGCCAGCCGATATTCTTCTCCCTGGCACGGAAGCGGTAGCTCCACCAGGAATAAGCGACTTCCTGCGGGTGCAGGTAGCGGAATGTGTCCGTAAAGCCGGCTTTGAGCAGTTCCGTGAACGCTGCCCGCTCCTCATCACTGAAGCCGGCATTGAAGTGATTGCTGTCGGGGTTTTTCAGATCGATTTCCTCATGGGCCACATTCAGGTCACCGGTATAGATAACCGGCTTGGTCTGATCAAGCTTTACGAGGTGCTCGCGCAGGTGTTTCTCCCATTCCAGCCGGAACGGGAGCCTTGCCAGGCCTTCCTTGGAATTGGGCACATAAGCGGTCACAAACCAGAAATCCTCGAATTCCATCGTGATGACCCGGCCCTCTTTGCTGTCATCCCCGGCGATGTCGTAGCTGACCGCCAGCGGCCGGCGGCGGGTGTAGACCAGGGTGCCGCTGTAGCCTTTGCGCTCAGCGCTGTGCATGTACATTTCATAGCCGGCAAACCGGTGGCTGTCTTCCAGCTGATCCGGCTGCATCTTGGTTTCCTGAATGGCGAAGATATCCGCGTCGATTTCCCGGAATACTTCCGGAAATCCCTTTTTCGTACAGGCCCGC
This sequence comes from Solobacterium sp., assembly GCA_017420585.1. Classification (GTDB taxonomy): domain Bacteria; phylum Bacillota_I; class Bacilli_A; order Erysipelotrichales; family Erysipelotrichaceae; genus Bulleidia. The sequence continues at coordinate 8,196 of JAFOIT010000192.1, read as the reverse complement.
AGGCCGTTTACATTCCAGCTGGCAAATTTCATGCGAGTTTACGGGTTGCCTGCTTCAGCCAGGCCTTTTCTTTCTTATCGAGGAACGGGCTGATCTTTTCATAGACCATCGCGTGATAGCTGTTCAGCTGAGCCTTCTCTTCCGGAGTCAGCAGGTCAGGGTCCACCGCGTCCAGATCAATCGGCACCCAGGTCAGGGTCTCAAAGCCCAGGAACTGACCGTAGAAGTTCTTTGTGCCCTTGACGACAAGCAGCTCGTTTTCGGTCCGGATGCCGAGTTCATGCGGCAGGTAAACACCAGGTTCATTGGAGGTCACCATGCCGGGTTCCAGCGGCGCGGAACGGCGGCGGCCGAAGCCCCAGCCGATATACTGCGGGCCTTCATGCACGCTCAGCACATGTCCGACGCCATGGCCGGTCCCGCACTGGTAATCAATGTCCATATCCCACAGCGGGCCGCGGGCCAGGATATCGAGGTTGTTGCCGGTGGTGCCATACAGGAACTTCGCCCGGGTCAGGGCCAGCATGCCCTTGAGCACCTTCGTGAAATACATCTTTTCATCTGCGGTCAGCGGGCCCAGGACAATCGTCCGGGTAATATCCGTTGTCCCGTCAGCGTATGTGCCGCCGCTGTCCACCAGCAGGAAGCCTTCCGGCTGTACTTCGGCATAATTCTGTTCGGTCGCGGTATAGTGCATCATGGCCGCGTTGCCCTTGTAGGCGCAGATGGTCGGGAACGACGGCATGAGATAATCATCCTGCTCTGCCCGCAGCGCATACAGCTTATTCTGAATGCTGACTTCATCCAGCGGTTCTTTGCCGATGGTATTCTTCAGCCAGTACAGGAAGCGGACCATGGCCACGCCGTCCTTGACGTGGGCATTCTTCAGGCTTTCGATTTCAGTCTTGTTCTTGACCGCCCGGAAGGCCAGTACCGGCGATTCCGCATTAATCACAGAGACGCTGCTGTCCAGGCTGCTGTAGTAGACCGCGTTGAGATCATTCAGATCAGCCCAGATCACCTTGTCCCGCAGGGCCGCAAGATCTTCACCGAAAGCTTCATAGCCGCGGATGGTTACTTTGGCTGACGTCAGGGAACGGCGTACAGCCGCGCTGACTTTCTTTTCGTCCACATAATAGATGACTTCATCTGCTGTCACCATGGCAAAGGCATAGGCCACCGGGGTGCAGTCCAGGTCACGGCCGCGGATATTGAGCAGCCAGCACGGATCCTCCAGCTTCAGCAGCAGCAGTACATCCGCATGCTTTGCCTGCAGTTTTTCCCGGACGCGGGCAATTCTGTCCCTGGCGCTTTCACCGGTATGCTTCTTCGGCATGGTGAACAATTTGCCGGCCGGCATGGCCGGTCTTTCTTCGCCCCAGATCCTGCCGGCCAGGTCTTCGGTCATCACCATGACAGCGCCCTTCTTTTTCAGGGCTGCGGCCAGCTGCTTCGCCGCCGCTGCCGACACCACCCGGCCGTCGAAGCCGAGTCTGCCGCCTTCCGGCGTATTCGCGATCAGGAACTCCATGGCGGTCGGCACGCCTTCCTGACGCATCCGCATCAACTCAATGCCGCTGCCTTCGAGTTCGTGCTCAGCCTGGGTAAAATGCCTGCCGTCTGTCCAGAGCCCGGCAAAATCCGGTGTTACGATCACACAGCCGTAATCGCCGGTAAACCCGCTCATGAATGTCTTGCACTGAAAATAATCCGCTGTATATTCATCGGACAGGTGATCATCTTCATTCGGAATATAATAGATATCAATTCCCTTTTCCGCCATCAGCTCACGCAGGGCGGCAATTCTCTCTCTTACTGTCATTTTTTCACCTCAGTGACAATTATACGGGATTAACTCTGTTTACGGTAAAAAAAGATCCCGGCTTCAGACTCTGCTGGTTCTTCCGACTCAGTCTGATTTTTTTCGGGATCTTCTTTCTTTTTTCCGATTTTTTTCTCTGCCGGTTGTCTCCGGCCTTTTTCCTGCGGCTCTTCTTCTTTTATGCCGCCAAAGAACTGTTTCTTTTTTTCAACCGGTTTCCCGGTTCGTGCCAGATTCAGTTTTTAATCTGAATTTGCCATTGGTCTGCCCTCTCGCAGCCCTTTCACTTTCTATTTTTTCTACTGGGAGAATCAGGATGTTTTATTCTTCATCCTCTCCGATCTTGTTCGTTTCCCCCGGTTTTCTGCACTTACCGAAGGAAACTATAATGAATATTCAAGCAGTACCTTCTTCATCTTCGAGACCTCCTTTTTCTGTGATCTCTTATCTTCAATTACAGGATAGCAGAACCGGTCCGGATGAACAGTCTTTCATTTTATTTTTTTATTGATTATAATAAATTTGTTGGGCCCGTACAGGGCTGTTTTCATTGGAGGAACATGATTCAGGAAATTGCCCCGCATCATTATAACAACACATGGGAAAATGTCACCCCGCAGCCGGATGATTTTATCATCGGTTTCCGGGAGCGGCAGGTCTGCCTGAAAGATACGCAGTCCTTTTTCCGTTACCGGGACCTGCCGGCGGACAGCGCCTGTGTTTTCCTGTTCCGGATTGATGAGCAGGCCTTCTTCCTGGCCGAAGTGCCGGAAAGCGCGGGCCTTCTTCTGGACCTGCACCTGATGCGCACATTCCAGCCGCAGAGCATGGCCTTTGCTGTCCTGACAGCCTGGCATATTCATACCTGGCTGGATCATAACGTATACTGCGGCCGCTGCGGCGCAAAACTCATGCCAAGCACCACCGAACGGGCCATGGTCTGCCCGGACTGCGGTCATATCGTCTATCCCCGCATTGATCCGGCCGTCATCGTCGCCATTGTCAATGATAAAGACCAGCTGCTGGTGACCCGCTATGCCCACCGCACAGCGGCCCACTATGCCCTGGTGGCCGGGTATACGGAAGTCGGTGAAACGGTTGAGGAAACCGTGCACCGGGAAGTCATGGAGGAAACCGGCCTCAAGGTAAAGGACCTTGTCTATTACCGTTCCCAGCCCTGGGCTTTCTCCGGCTCGGTGCTGATGGGGTTCTGGTGCCGGGTCGACGGTTCCGGCGAGATCCGGCTGGACCATAACGAACTCGCGGAAGCCCGCTGGATGTCACGGGAGGAACTGCCGGACAGCCAGGACCACATTGCCCTGACCCACGACATGATCCGCAAATTTAAAAACGGCTTCACTTTCTGAAGCCGCCGAGTTCTTCAACCAGATATTTCATATCATCCGGAAGCGGTGCCTCCCGGATGATTTTTCTTTGGGTAAACGGTGAAACCAGTTCCGTTCTGAGACAATGCAGGGCAGCCCGGCTGAGGAGCTCACCCGAACCGCCGTACATGCAGTCCCCGGCCAGGGGATGGCCATGCCCGGCTGCGTGGGCGCGGATCTGATGGGTCCGTCCGGTCTGAATACAAAGACCCAGCAAAGCATGCGGCTGGCCGTTCAGACAGCCTCTGGCCAGGACACGGTAGTCCGTCCGGGCCGGCCGGCCTTCGGCGGATATAACTGTTTTCCTCCCGGTGCGCAGCAGTGCTTCCTCCCAGCAGCCTTCATCCTGTTCCGGCCAGCCTGTACAGACTGCCAGGTATTCCTTCCGGAATATACCGCTTTCCTTTTCGGCATATAGCCGGGCGGCAGCCGGACGGTTCAGGGCGTAGACCATCAGGCCGGATACTTCCCGGTCCAGCCGGCCGATCGCATGGATGACCACGGTCTCCCCCTGCTCCGCATACCACGCCTGCACCGCCGTACCCAGGGAATCCGTCAGGTGCCCGTGCGCAGGATGCACCGGGATCCCGGCCGGTTTGTTCACCATGACCAGATCCCGGTCCGCGTAGAGGATTTCCGGTTTAAACAAAGTCAGTGCCGGGTAATCCGTCTGTTCACGGAACCGGACCGTGAGGAGATCCCCGGTTTTGAGCACATCGCGCACATATGCCTGCCGGCCGTTGACGAAAAGACCCTGCTGGAACTTCAGGCGGGAGATTTCGTGCCGGCTCAGGGCGAAGACTGTTTTCAGCACCCGGCCGACGGTAATTTCTGTTTCTGCCTTGTATGTCAGTATTCTTTCCATGACTGAAAAAGCGGAGAATAACCCCGCTTATGCGATCTGTGACCGGAGATAGCTGTAGATGAATTCATCCAGATCCCCGTCCATGACCCCCTGGATATTGCCGACTTCATAGCCGGTCCGCAGGTCCTTGACCATGGTATACGGCTGGAAGACGTAGGAACGGATCTGGGAACCCCATTCATTTGCCTTGACCTCGCCCTTGATCTCGGCCATTTTCCGGGCCTGTTCCTGGATCTTGAGCTGCAGCAGCTTGGACTTGAGCATGTTCATGCATGCTTCCCGGTTCTGCAGCTGCGAGCGCTGGGTCTGGCAGAAGACGACGATGCCGGTCGGCTTGTGGATCATGCGGACCGCCGAGTCAGTCTTGTTGATGTGCTGTCCGCCGGCACCGCTGGAGCGCATGGTGATGACTTCGAGATCCTTTTCATCGATCTCGATTTCCATGTCATCCTCAAACTGCGGCATGACTTCCACACTGGCAAAACTGGTATGCCGTCTGGCATTGGCGTCAAACGGGGAGATGCGCACGAGCCGGTGCACACCGTTTTCAGCCTTGAGGTAACCGTAGGCCATATTGCCTTCAATCAGCACCGAACAGGACTTCATGCCGGCTTCTTCACCTTCCTGGTAATCCATCAGGGTAATCTTGTAGCCCTTGCGTTCAGCCCAGCGGGTGTACATGCGGTAAAGCATGCCGGCCCAGTCCATGGCCTCGGTGCCGCCGGCCCCCGGATGGATTTCCAGAATGGCCGCATGGGAATCATACGGCCCGGACAGCAGCACCTGGATTTCATAGGCATCAAAGGCCGTCATGGTATCCCGGTATTCTTCTTCGGCAAGTTCCTTCAGGTCCGGATCAAAGCTCTCCTTGAGTTCATCCGCCATGGCATCAAGATCCGCCAGGCGCTTCGTGAGTTCCTGATGGTTTTCCATCAGTGACTTCAGCGCATTGGTTTCCCTGATGATTCTCTGGGCGGCTTTCTGGTCATTCCAGAAATCCGGACCATTCATGATTTCTTCGTTGTTCTTTACGATTTCCTGCTTCCCGGGGAAGTCAAAGGGAGGAGCCAAGCTGCTCCAATTTGGCCTGGCTGCGGGCAATGCCCTGTTTCATTTCAAATAATTCCATCGTATTTCTCCTGTTACGCCTGCTCCGGCGCTTCTGTTCTCGCTTCTACCTTCAGGTTCATGCAGTAGGCCACGATATCATGGGCAATATTCTGCATCATCGTTTCAAAGAGCTGATACCCTTCGGTCACATAGGCCTGCAGCGGGTTGTTCTGGGCATAGGACCGCAGCCCGATGCCGTCCCTGAGTTTGGACATGGTATCGATATGATCCACCCAGGCCCGGTCGATGGTCCGCAGTGACATTTCTCTTTCAAACGGCCGGATCCTGTCGCGCACCGGGTCAATCTTGTCATCGTACTTCTTCCAGGCTCGCTCCACCAGCATGGCGACGATCTCCTCGGAAGTGCGGCCGCGGATTTCCTCTTCCGCGGCAATGCCTTCCAGACCCAGGCTCTTGAAGGACTGGATCAGGCCGGCCGCATCCACTTCCATGGACCGTGACTCAGGATCGATATGCGCGCTGACAGTATCATTCAGCACCCGCGAGAACATATCCTTGACGATGCTGTGGACATCTTCATTGTCGAGGATATAGTTTCTCTGCTCATACATGATTTCACGCTGCTGGCGCAGGACGTCATCATACTGCAGCAGTGTCTTACGGGCATCGAAGTTGACGCCTTCAACCCGCTTCTGGGCCGAGGAAATCGATTTGGTAATGGTCTTGGACTCGATGGCTTCATCCCCCAGGGACGCGAAGACACCTTCCATGCGCTCACTGCCGAACCGGATCATCAGGTCATCCTGCACGGAGACGAAGAACCTGGATTCACCCGGATCGCCCTGACGGCCGGAACGGCCGCGCAGCTGGTTGTCAATACGCCGGGATTCATGCCGTTCGGAACCCAGCACGCACAATCCGCCCAGTTCCCGGACACCCTCGCCGAGCTTGATGTCGGTACCGCGGCCGGCCATGTTGGTGGCGATGGTCACGGCGCCCTTCTGACCCGCCTTGGCGATGATTTCAGCTTCCCTGGCATTGTTCTTGGCATTCAGTACTTCATGCGGGATCTTCCGCTTCTTCAGCAGATCCGAGATCAGTTCCGATGTTTCAACCGCAATCGTGCCGACCAGCACCGGCTGGCCCTTGGCATGCCGCTCTTCCACCTCTTTGACCAGGGCGTCGAACTTGGCCTTCTTTGTCCCGTATACGGCATCAGGATTGTCGATCCGGGCCACCGGCCGGTTAGTCGGGATTTCATACACCAGCATGTTGTAGATTTCCCGGAATTCCTCTTCCTCGGTCTTGGCTGTACCGGTCATGCCGGCCAGTTTGTTGTACAGACGGAAGAAGTTCTGGTAGGTAATGGTCGCCAGGACGGTTGTTTCCTGCTTGATGGAGATGCCTTCCTTGGCGCAGACCGCCTGGTGCAGGCCGTCGGACCATTCCCGGCCCTTCATCAGACGGCCGGTATTCGGGTCAACGATATGGATTTCATCCGTCTCATGATCCACGACATATTCGATATCCCGGGACATGATGTAGTTGGCCTTCAGGGCCTGCTGGATACGGTGCAGCAGCTGGGCATGCTCGAGGTTATAAAGGTTGTTGATGCGGAAGACTTTCTCCGCCTTGGCCACACCGCTCTCACTGAGCTGGACCGTACGGCCCTTGACGTCCACTTCATAGTCATCCCCGGCCTTGAGTTTCTTGACGAAACGGTCCGCCTGCAGGTACAGGTTGGCCGTCTGCTTCATCCCGCCGGATATGATCAGCGGGGTTCTGGATTCATCGATCAGGATCGAGTCGACTTCATCCACCAGGGCAAAATTCAGGCCCCGCTGCACGCGGTCCCGGGCCCGGGTCACCATGTTGTCCCGCAGATAGTCGAAACCGAGTTCCGAGTTGGTTGTATAAGTAATATCGCAGAGATAGGCTGCCCGCTTCTGGGCCGGGGTCATCTGCCGCAGGTTCAGGCCGACCGTCAGGCCGAGCCAGCGGTGAATCTGGCCCATCCACTCCGCGTCACGGCCGGAAAGATATTCGTTGACCGTCACGACATGGACGCCCTGGCCGGCCAGCGCATTCAGATAGACCGCCATGACAGATGTCAGTGTCTTGCCTTCACCGGTTTTCATTTCGGCAATATCGCCGCCCTGCATGACTGCTGCGCCGATCATCTGCACATGGTACGGGTATTCCCCGATCACCCGCCGGCAGGCTTCCCGGGCCGTTGCGAACGCTTCCGGCAGGATATCATCCAGCGTCGCGCCGTCAGCCAGTTTCTGTTTCAGCCTGGGTGTTTCGGCTTTCAGTTCATCATCACTCATGGCCGCATAGCGGTCTGCCAGTGCTTCTGCCGGAGCAACCTTTTTTTCTACTTCCCGCAGTCTTCTGGCATCCGTTCTCAGCAGCCTGTCAAAGACATTTGCCATAGTACCTCCATCATCAAAATCGCGTAGTTAATTATACCGTCAGATTGTTTCATCATCAAGGAACGCTTTCCTTTCAGCGTACGCAGCTGTATAAATCTTAATCTGATGTGCCTGCCGGTCCAGACAGTTCAGCGCGCCCCGGATGGTCGAACCGGTGGTCAGGACATCATCGGCCAGCAGGATCTTCCGCGGCAGCCGGACATTGTTTTTCAGGCGCAGCCCGTGCACCATCCGCAGGCGTTCCTGCCGGGAGCGGCCCTGCTGGGTCACTTCACTGCATTTTTCAAACGGTTCCAGCAGCGGCAGGCCAAGGCCCGCAAACATGCCGGTCAGATGATGAAATCCCCGCTGTTCCAGTTTGGCCTGGCTGCTGGGCATCAGCAGGACCGTATAGCCCCGGTACTGCCATTTCAGCCGCCGGCGAACCGGCTCCAGGAAGATATCCTTCAGAGCCTCGTCACCGCATTCCTTGTACTGCAGCAAGGCTTTCATAAAACCGCCTTCATAGGCCCAGGTCATCGCCGCCGAGATCCCGTCGATTTTCGCCCTCCGGTCAAGCCGTTTCCATTCCTGCCGGCATTTCTCGCACAGCGAATCTTCCCGGAACAGGATCTCGTT
>JAFOIT010000191.1 GCA_017420585.1 Solobacterium sp. | reverse complement strand
GATGCCGCGCTTCCGTTTGTCTTCCAGAACGGACAGGCGGCCGAAGGAACCGTTGTCATCATGCAGGCCGGTGGAACTGGGCATGATGCGGGAGTAGCCGACCATGCCGTCATCATCATAGGCGGACAGGTGCAGGCACTCATTGTCACGGCCGTCAAGATCGTGGAATATGTTGCCCTGGCCGATAATTAATACAGTCTGACGGTGCCTGGCGATGTCATACAGTTCCTCCCTGGTCAGTTCGTCGAATGTTTTCAGTACATACTTCATATGTGTTCTCCTATCCCTCGGATTCCTGGGCAAGCAGTTCCGTCAGTGCCTGACGGTCCATCACGACATAGCGGCCGGCATCCTTGACCAGCAGGCCTTCCCGGGCCAGATCAGCGAAAATATTGCTGACGGTAACCCGGTTGGAACTGATCAGATTGGCGACATCCTGATGGGAAAAACGAATGTTGATCCGGATCCCCGGCCGGCCGTCCACTGTACAGGCAGTCCCATACTGATCACACAGATTCAGCAGGGTCTTGACGATCCGGTGGATTGCCTGCATGAACGAGAGATCCAGAATTTCCTGTTCGAACGTGAGGCCTTTGCGGCAAAGGGTGCGGATGAAGTATTCAGTGGTTGCCCAGTCTTTTTTCAGCGTGTCCAGCAGCTCCGTTACCGGGATGCGGTAGATCAGGGAGTCGACAATTGCCACGGCGCTGCAGCGGTAAATGTTGTCCGCAAAAATGGACAGTTCGCCGAATATGGCACCTTTTTCGGCGATGAACACCTGTTTTTCAAGGCCGCTTTCCGCATAGGTTGTAATCCGTACCCGGCCGCTTTTGACAATGAAAACATCCCGGGCGTCATCACCCTGATAGTAAATGATTGAATCCTTTTTTACTGCCGCCGGCAGACGGTCTCTGAGCAGCTGTTCAAGACTGTCCAGATCACCGCTGATCCACGGAGAAGTAGACTGATGGTTCTTCATGATCAACCCCGTTTCCGTAAACTGCGCAGGTGTTTCCACAAGCACAATACATCTTAATAATCCAAGTATTTTGTAATATGGATTACAAAAATAATCAATTTTTTTCGAAAATGTGACTGTTTGTCATATAGCCTACAAATTTATAATCCGGATTCCGATAATCTTCAGTTGTAAGAACAGTTTTGTTCTCGAAAAAGACAATAAGGAGGAGAAACAAATGAGTGCTAAAGACATCAACTGGAAAGAACTGCGGGCCAAGGAATTCCCGGTTCTGGAAACAATGACATTCCTGGACGCTGCCTGTGTCAGCTTCGCGCCGCAGAGAGCCATCAACGCCGTCAAGGCTTTCGCTGACATGACCGGTGTACAGGAAGAGGCAAACAGCTCCGCGCATCATATCGCCATGGACGCCCTGCGCGGCAAGGCATATGAAGAAGCCCAGAAGCTCTTCAATGCCGATCCGGAAGAAATCGCGCTGATCGAATCCACATCCCACGGCCTGAACATCGCCGCTGCCGGCATCGAACTCAATGACGGTGACAGCATCATCACAACCAACCTCGAATTCATCCAGGTTGCCCTGCCGTGGTGCCTGATGCGGAAGACAAAGAATATCGACATCCGTGTCTGCAAGACCGAAGACAACCGGTTCCGCGCTTCCGACTTCGCCAAACTGGCGGATGAGACAACCAAGATCCTGGTCATGTCAACGGTTGAGTGGTGCAACGGCTGGGCCAGTGATCTGAAGGAAATCGGTGACTGGTGCCAGGCCAACAACATCATGTTCGTTGTTGACGCGGTCCAGCAGATGGGCATCACCAAGATTGACACCAAGGCCTGCCACATTGACCTGCTGGCAGCCGGCGGCCACAAGTGGGCCAACAGCCCGTACGGCACAGGTATCCTGTATGTCAACAAGGGTTCCCTGGACAAGATCAAGCAGTCCTACGGCGGCTACCTGAACACAACCGTTCCGGAAGGCGGCTGGGGCGCTTACTGGGAAAAGGTTGATGCCCAGGCTGTCTATGACTGGACTTTCCCGAACACAGCCCGCAAGTATGAAATCGGCGGTACATCCAACTATGCCGGTGCCATCGCCCTGGGTGAATCCCTCGGCCTGGTCAACGAAATCGGCATTGAGAATATCCAGGAACATGTCTGGGAACTGGGTGAGTACTGCATGGACCAGATCGAAGCGATCGGCGGCACAGTCATTACCCACCGTGATCCGGAACGCCGGGCCGGCATCATCATCGCCCGCCTGTACAAGGATCCGGAATTCGACCGCATGATCATGCGTGAGCTGCATGCAAAGAGAATCTTCGTTGCCCAGAGATTCACCGACAGCGTTGGCGGCTTCCGCATCTCCTGCCAGTGGTATAACGTCAAGGAAGACATCGATGCCATGATCAAGGGCATGAAGGACATCATCGCCCTGGTCGGCAGAGAGCCGGATTACAACAAGTAATCGGCCCCATGAAGATTGAAACCGGGCGTCCATTTTACGGACAGAAGGTCGGCATCCTCGTATTCTCAACGGATACACCGCGTATTCCGGGCGATGCCGGCAATGCCGATACATTTGATTACCAGGTCCGCTATGAAGTCATTCAGGGCGGATTTGCGGACCTGATTCACGGCTCTGCAGAGATTCGGCAGAGAATCATTGACGGCTGCCTGAATCTGAAGAAATACGGAATCCGGGCTGTCCTCGGGGACTGCGGCATGATGTCTCTTTATCAGCACGAAATCGGCAGGGAAGCAGACCTCCTCTTTGCCGGTTCGGCGCTGGTGCAGATCCCCCTGGTCTGGCAGCTGATCGGCCGCACTGGATCCATCGGCATCATTACAGGGCATTCCGAGATGCTCGGTATGGAACACCTCATGAACTCCGGCTGGACACCAGATATCCGGCTGTCCATCCAGGGCATGGAGGATGAGCCCCACTTTGCCGAAATCGTGATCAACGGCGGGCATGACATCGATGTGGCCAGGATGGAACAGGATGTGCTGAATGCCGGCCGGAAACTGAAGGAAAAGACTCCAGATCTGAAAGCGGTGATCCTCGAGTGCAGCAATCTCCCTTCGTACGCGCGGCTGCTGCAGGAAGATCTGGAAGTCCCGGTATTTGACATCATTTCAACGGCGGACCTGCTGGCATACGGAGTCAGTCCGACCGTATATTACTGAGCTGGAAGACGCTTTTCCCGGAACGGGAAAGGCGTCTTTTTTCTGACTGCGGACATATGATCATATATGCATTGTTTATGGCCGCAACATGCATTATTCGTTATCTGTTCCTTTTTTATTATTTAAAAGAAAAAAAGGAGAATAGCACATGGAGTGGAATACACAGAAGCTTTCCAAAGCGGAAAGAATGGATGCGGCAGCTTCTCTGACAAACGGGAAGCTCGTGTCTACCGAAGACATTGTTCCGTTTCTCGAAGCGGTCATCAGACCGCATGACAAGGTTGTCCTGGAAGGGTGCAACCAGAAGCAGGCTGCCTTCCTCGCCGGCGCCCTGACGAAGGTCAGCCCGGAAAAAATCAATCATCTGAACATGATCATTCCGTCCATCTCACGGGATGAACATCTGGAACTGTTCGCCAAGGGTATTGCCGAAGAACTGAACTTCGCGTTTGCGGGTGT
>JAFOIT010000190.1 GCA_017420585.1 Solobacterium sp. | reverse complement strand
GGGTTGCCTGATGACGCTCAGGGGTTGTCGCGGCACAGCCGGCAGACACAACCCGGATGACAGTATCTTTCAGATAGGCCCGCAGCAGGATCGCATTGCTCAGCACGCAGATATCCGTGCAGAGCCCACACAGCGTGATGCAGTCAGGCTTTTCTGCCGCCAGCCGTTCAGCCAGGGCAATACTGCCGAACGTCGGCTTTTCGATGATCTCGGCGTTTCTTGCCTGCAGCGCCTGCAGGATCTCCGGCCGGATCTGCCAGCCGTCCGTGCCCTTGATGCAGTGCATGACCGGCAGCTTTTTCCCTTCCAGCGTATCCATATAGTCTTCATGATGGGTGTCCATGGTCGCAAAAACGCCGTCATACGCCGGATTTTCAATTTCCCGGATAACTGCCGCAACAGTCAGCGGTGCTTCCGCTGTGCCCAGGGATCCGTCAATGAAGTCATTCTGCATGTCGATTACAGCAAGTACGTTTTTCATAGATTTTCCTCCAGATAGGTATACATGGGATCAAACCGGTAGGTAGCGGCGCGGCGGCCGTGCACCATGCGGGTGTTCCCGGTCGGTTTCAGCATGCGGCGGATATCACGCCGGAAATTGCCGGTGTCGGTTTTATGCCCGATCACCGCTTCATAGGCTGTCTGGATTTCCCGCAGGGTCATTTCCTCGGGCAGCAGGTTGAAGAGGATGCCGGTCGAAGCGGCCCGGTGCTGCACCATGTCCATGGCCATGTTGATGACTTTGACATGGTCCGCGGCCAGATGAGCCGTGCTGCTGTCCAGCCGCCGTGAGCGGGTCTGCACATAGTTGTGCAGGGCCGTATCGGTCACTTCATATTCGATCCGGATACCGTCTTTTTCTTCATGCAGCTGAAGCAGGGTCCGGCGGCCGTTTTCGTCTTTGTCCAGCAGGGTCTTGGCGATCGTGAACCAGCGGGCATCCGCCGCGTCATCACCGGCCCTGGTCTTCCGGATGTTCTCGGCCCGGGTCATGGACAGATAAGCGGTGGAGATCACCCGCGTGCGCGGATCCCGGTCTGCTTTCCCCAGTGTATAGAGCTGGCGGAAATAGGTGTTCTCCGCAATATTGGTCTCTTCCTGCAGTTCCCTCAGGGCGGCCTGCTCGAGATCCTCATCGAAATTCACAAACCCGCCCGGCAGGGCCCAGTCCCCGATCCACGGATGATCTTTCCGCCTGATCAGCAGCACCTTCAGCTGGCCGTCCTCAACCGTCATGACAATCATGTCCACGGTATTGGACGGATGCCGGTACAGTGAATCATCATAGCTGTCCAGAAATTCCTGCAGGGTTTCACCCTTCGCATTTCTTTTTTCAGTCATTGTTTCTCCTGTATAGTCATTTTGACTATATTCATCATAGCGCATTCCGGCAATCCGTCAAGCAAAAAGAAAACACCTCCCGTATATTTCTGCGGAAAGTGTTCCCCGAACATCTCAGCGATCGTCTTTTTTCATCCGGCGGTACTTTTTGCCGGCAACCTTCTTCAGGTAATTCGTTACCTTATCCTTGTCTTTGCCGTCAAAAGGAATGGCAATGTCGCGTTCCCCCTTGCCCTTCCGGTTTACCAGGAAGTAGACATAGAACTTCTTGCCCAGCATCTGGTAGTCATAGGCTGTCACTTCACTCCACGGGATTACCTTCCCGGTTGTGACAACGCCGCGCTCACCGACCCCGTCCCGGTTGACCATGAAGGCCACAATGCAGAACAGCGTCGCCAGAAAGCGGATGTAGCCGTACATGTTGCCGGCTGTAACAATGCTTACGACTGACAGCGCGGCACAGACCATGAACAGGATCCGGCCCGTGCTCCAGTTCATATCCTTGATTACCAGGGCGCTGTGCGTCCTGACCGTGCAGATGGTCAGATACGTGCCCAGCGCAAAGAAAACCCCGCCAAGTATCAGCTCATAATACATATTGGTCCCTCCTGTCAGTAGCCCAGTTCTTCGTTGATGAGAATGACGTGAATCCGGCCGGCAGGCTTGCTGCGGCGGGTGATCACCAGCTGGTTGCACAGCGTTGTATCGCGGCTGCAGTGCATGCAGCGGCCGTATTCGGTGCAGGGGTTCGGCATCTGCAGCCGGATATTGTTGGCCGGTGCCGCCACCTCTTCGTTGCGGCTGACCGCCGCTTCGTTATCCCTGACAATCTTGTTGGTCCCGGTAATGATCACAACATGCTCCGGGCCGTAGGCCAGCGCGGCGACCCGGTTGCCGGTATTGTCCACGTTGTAGAGATGGCCGTCAGCTGTCAGGGCATTCGTGCTCATCAGGTAGTAATCCGCGCCCAGGCACTGGTGAAAGACCTTTTTGACATCATCGGTATGATAGCGGTCATATACGGTAAAGTTCCCGCAGCCGGTCAGCCAGTCCAGGATGCCGGTCTCTTTCAGGGTTTCCGAGCCGCCGAAGCCGACCGAGGCACCGGCCGGGATGAGTTCCTGCAGGAAAGCCAGCGCTTCCGGTACGGTTTCGAAATAATCTGCCGCGAAGCCGTTGTTCTTCAGGTTTTTAACACAGACACCGGCCAGCTGCCGGCGGGCTGCTTTGATATGCTGATCCATAAACAATCTCCTCAATGTCCCTATTATAGCCTAAAAGCGGCCGGCATTTCTGCCGACCGCTCCGGGATTATGCCTGAGCGCCCCGGACCGTGACGATATAATCGTCATCATCCGCGTCCACGATGATCGTATGGCCTTCCACATTCGGGTCTTCTATGATCTTCCGGGCCACCATGGTTTCAATGGTCCGCTGGATATGCCGCTTCATCGGCCGCGCCCCGAAGGCTTCGTCAGTACCGTAGTCGATGATCCGCTGCCGCGCGCTGTCGGTGACAACGAGCTCGATATCCTTCTGCTGCAGACGGTCCCTGAGCTGGTTGAGGAACTTGTCCGCAATCTGCTTCATGACCGCTGTATTCAGGGCATTGAAGACGATGATCTCGTCAATCCGGTTGACGAATTCCGGCTTGAAGAACTTATGGACTTCCGCCTCATAATGATCCTCCCGCAGCTGTCTGTCACTGTCAAAGGCATACTGGCTGCCGAGGTTGGAGGTCATGATGATGATCGTGTTCTTGAAATCGACTGTAACCCCCTTGGAGTCGGTAATGCGGCCGTCATCGAGGATCTGCAGCAGGATGTTGAACACATCCGGGTGGGCTTTTTCCACTTCGTCCAGCAGGACGATCGAGTACGGATTCCGCCGCACGGCTTCCGTCAGCTGGCCGCCTTCATCATAGCCCACATAGCCCGGAGGCGCGCCGATCAGCCGGGAAGTGCTGAACTTTTCCATGTACTCGGACATGTCAATCCGGATGATCTTGCCTTCATCATCAAACAGCTGCTGGGCCAGGGCTTTGGCCACTTCGGTCTTGCCGACCCCGGTCGGACCGAGGAACAGGAAGCTCCCCAGCGGTCTGTTTTCGTCCTGGATCTGGGCCTTGGACCGCATGATGGCGTCACTGACCAGCCGCAGGGCTTCATCCTGCCCCATGACTCTTTGACGGAGCACTTCCGGCAGGTGCAGGATCTTCTGTCTTTCCGAACTCATCAGCCGGCTGATCTCAATATGCGTCCAGCGGGACACAATCTTCGCGATCATTTCCTCATCCACGACCTGCTGTATCATGCTGTTGCCCTTGTCATCCGGGGCCGCGGCGCTGATCTGCTTTTCCAGGGTCGGAATCGTATCATATTTCAGCTTGGCAGCCTTTTCGTAATCCGCGTCGTTCTGGGCCTGGGTCAGCTGCAGCTTTGCCTGTTCCAGCTGTTCCTTCCAGTTCTTCACCTGGTCCAGTTCCTGCTTCTCCTGCTGCCAGCGGCTGAACTTGACATCCTTTTCCTTATTCAGCTGTTCCAGTTCCTTTTCGATATCTTCTTTCCGTTCCAGGGTCCGCGGATCCGTTTCATCCATCAGGGATGTCCGTTCAATCTGCAGGGTCATGATCCGCCGGTTGAGTTCATCCAGTTCAGCCGGCATGGAATCCATTTCCACCCGGATCGAGGCACAGGCCTCATCAATCAGGTCAATGGCCTTATCCGGCAGGAACCGGTCGGTAATATATCGGTTGGACAGCACGGCAGCCGCCACAATTGCCTCATCCTTGATTTCCACGCCATGGTGGCTCTCAAACCGGTCCTTGAGACCCCTGAGGATCGAGATGGTATCTTCCACCGTCGGTTCACTGACCTGGATCTTCTGGAATCTCCGTTCCAGCGCCCGGTCCTTCTCGATATATTTCCGGTATTCATCAAAGGTGGTGGCACCAATGCACTTGAGTTCCCCGCGGGCCAGCATCGGCTTCAGCAGGTTGGCCGCGTCCATGGAACCTTCCGTCTTGCCGGCCCCTACCAGGTTGTGCAGTTCATCGATGAACAGGATGATCTGTCCGTCGGCTTCCTTTACCTGGTTGAGCACGCCCTTGAGACGTTCTTCAAATTCACCGCGGTACTTGGCCCCGGCGATCATCGCGCCCATATCCAGCTCAATCAGCCGCTTGTCCTGCAGGCCAAGGGGAATATCGCCCTTCATGATCCGCCAGGCAAGTCCTTCGACAATAGCTGTCTTGCCGACACCCGGTTCACCGATCAGTACAGGATTGTTCTTTGTCTTGCGGGAAAGGATTTCAATGACCCGGCGGATCTCGTCATCCCTGCCGATTACCGGATCGATTTTCCCGTCCTTGACATCCTGCACCAGGTCATGTCCATATTTGCTCAGGGCATCCAGCTGGCTTTCTGTTGTCTTTTCATCCATTGTCATACCGCCTCTCCTTTCCTCTTCTGCTTTTTCTGCCTTTCCGGCATCAATCCGGAAGTCTTCCCGGAACTGCGCCATCAGCGGCGCGTCTGTTTCCAGCATGCCGATCAGGAAGGCTGCACTGCTCATGTATGTATCATGATGGGCCTTCATGTAATCAAGGGCATGGGAATATGCTTCACTGACATATCTGGACAGGACCGGCTGGCCGCTGCCTGAAGTTACTGTCAGTTTCTGCAGATACAGCCTGACCAGTTCCTTCAGGGCCTTTTTGTCAATGTGCAGCCGGGACCAGATACCGTCCAGACTGTCGTCTTCCAGCATCGCTGAAAGAATATGCTCGACAGTCAGCTCACTGTTGTGGTTTTCCTGGGCTTTGCCCAAGGCTGCCACGATCAGTGACTGGAGCTGTTCCGTCATCTGTTCAATATTCATGATTCTTTATAACCTCCTTCTGACTTCTGTCAAATGGATCAGTTAAACTGCTTTTTGAATTTCTCCCAGGCAGATCCCTTACCGCTGCCCTGCAGTTTCTGCAGTTCCTGGTAAAGTTCCTTTTCCCGGGCTGAAAGTTTCTTTTCCACCTGGATGCGGACCGTACAGTACTGGTCACCGTTGCGGCCGCCGCGGGCATCCGGGACACCCTTCTCCTTCAGCCGGAGCTGGGTTCCTTCCTGGGTGCCGGCCGGGATCTTCATGGTCACATCACCGTGGATGGTCGGGATATTGACGGTTGTACCGATGGTTGCGTCAACCGCAGTCACCGGGATTTCCAGGAAGATATTCTTGCCGGAACGCTCGAACTGCTCATGCGGCATGACTTCGACCTGGACGATCAGGTCACCGTTCGGACCGCCGTTGACACCGCGCTCACCCTTGCCGCTGACCCGCAGCCGCTGGCCGCTTTCAATACCGGCCGGGATCTTCAGGTCGATATTCTGGGTCTTGGTCGTATAGCCGCGGCCGGCGCAGTGCGGACAGACCTTGCGGATCTTCTTGCCGGTGCCGCCGCAGTCAGGACATGCGCCCTGGGTCTGGAACATGCCGAAAGCGGTTCTCTGGGTATGCATTGTATATCCCGAGCCGCCGCAGGTCCGGCAGGTTTCTATATCCGACGGGCTGGCTGCCCCGCTGCCCTTGCAGTCCGGGCAGGTCTCATCAACATCCAGAGAAATCTTTTTGGTCGTTCCGAAGCAGGCTTCCATGAAGCTGACACGGATCCGCATACCCCGGTCATCGCCCTGGCGCGGCGCGTTGGAACGCCGGCCGGTACGCTGCCCGAACGGATCCCCGCCCATGGCCCCGCCGAAGAACTGGGAGAAGATATCACCGAAATCATCGAAGCCGCCGCTCTGAAAGCCGGAGAATCCCTGTCCGTCAACCCCGGCGAATCCGAACTGGTCATAGTTCTGCCGTTTCTGCGGATCACTCAGCACTTCATACGCTTCATTGATTTCCTTGAATTTATCTGCCGCATCCGGAGCCTTGTTCACATCCGGATGATATTTCTTTGCCAGAGAGCGATAGGCTTTCTTTATCTCGTCCTCGGACGCTCCCTTGGCTATCCCGAGAACCTCATAGTAATCTCTTTTATCTGCCATATCACTGCCTCCTGTCAGTTCTCAATCCCTGCCGCAAAGGTGCTCAGGGAATTTCCGCCGTGGATGCGTACCCGCGGCAGCGTCAGCATGTTCATACCCGGATGGATTCTTCCCGCTTCCGTTGTAAAGGCGAGCTTTACGCCGGCATCCCGCAGAATGGATACCGCGTTGTCATTGTAGTCGCCGAACGGATAGCAGTAGACGAAGCCGCCGTCACAGTAATCCAGTGAGCGGATCGTATCTTCCACGCCTTCCGCATGATCCATGCACTGCAGCCGGCCGCCGTGGCCCATGCCGGAACAGCCGCCCTGGTGGGTCAGGAAGCCGTGCGACTGCAGTTCCAGTCCCTCTTCCCGCATTTCCCAGAAAGACCAGTCAAGTTCCGGTGATTCCCAGCCGGTGATCAGGAACAGCGTCGCATGCATGCCATAGTCCCGGAACACCGGGAACGCATACTGGTAAACAGTCGGATCACCGTCATCGATGGTTATGGCGACACTGCGCGGCGGGATCTGCGCCCGGTCCTGCATGTAGTACAGAACTTCCGTCATGGTCAGGGTATGATAGCCGTTGTCCTGCATGTACTGCAGATGCGAACGGAGTTCTTCCACCTCAACGAAGTTGCCGTCCTTGCGGGTTTCACCAGCCGCTTCACTGTAGAAGAAGTGGTACATCAGCACCGGCAGGCTCTGGCAGACCGCCGGCTTTGGCGACCCGGTTTCAGCGGTTGCGGCAACTTCCGCCGCCGGAATATAGTAGATGCCGTTCTGGAACAGGATGCCGTAACGCGGATCATCCTCCCCCGGCAGCACATATACCGGCATGGTATCAACCGTATCCATCTCCGCATAGACCTGGCCCTTGAATGTTTCAACCGTATAGTGACCGGCCGTTGTCAGTTCCAGGCTGTACGGCATGAGATTTGTCTCATTGCGGAACCAGCGCATGCTGTCCTTCGTATCGGCGCCGGACAGATAGTAATCAGTGCCCCGCACATGCAGGTATGCCCCGGCAGGTTCTTCATCAATATCGAGAAGCGCCCCGGTCCTGAATGTACCGACCGCTTCATACTGGCCGCTGACAGCCCGGTATGCCGGGGTATCGGCAGTCACTTCGATCTTCATGTTCCGCAGGTCATCATAGACAGTTTCTTCAGCATCTGCAGGCTGCTTCATATCCGGGACAGCCTCCCGCCCCTGCTCAGCCTGCGGCGTCGAATGACTGCACCCGGTCACAAGACAAATTCCCAGAATCGCTCCCAGGAATTTGCTTGTGTATGATTTAGTTTGTTTCCTTGAAGTCCGCATCGAAGATATTGTCATCGCCCTTGTTCTGGCTCTGACCCTGTGCGCCCGCACCGGCTGTCTGCTGAGCATTGCCGGCATTCTGATACATCTGCTGAGCCATGGCATTGGCGGCCGCTTCCAGCGCGTCCAGCTTGGCCTTCAGGCCGGCCATGTCATTCTCATCGATTGCCTTGCGCAGGTCATCCCGCAGCTTCTTCACTTCATCCTTCTGTTCCTGAGTCACATTCGGATTGTCGCTGTTCAGTGTTTCATCAATCTGGTTGATGTAGGCTTCAGCCTTGTTGCGGGTTTCGATTTCTTCCTTCCGCTTGTCATCTTCAGCCTTGTGGGCTTCCGCTTCCCTGACCATCCGGTCAATTTCCTCATCGGACAGGCCCGAGGAGTTGGTGATCGTGATGGACTGTTTCTTGTTTGTACCCTTGTCAATGGCAGAGACGTTGACGATGCCGTTGACGTCGATGTCGAATGTCACTTCGATCTGCGGTACACCGCGGCGGGCCGGCGCAATGCCGTCGAGCACGAATGTACCCAGGGTCTTGTTGTCATTGGCCATCGGCCTCTCACCCTGCAGGACATGGATATCCACGGCCGGCTGGTTATCGGCAGCTGTCGAGAAGATCTGGGACTTGGATGTCGGGATCGTGGTATTTCTCGGGATCATGACTGTCATGACGCCGCCCAGTGTTTCAATACCTAAGGACAGCGGTGTGACATCCAGCAGGAGGACATCGTTGACATCATTCGTCAGGACAGCACCCTGGATAGCCGCACCCATGGCGACGACTTCATCCGGGTTGACGGACTTGTTCGGTTCCTTGCCGAGCTCCTGTCTGACAGCTTCCTGAACGGAGATCATTCTCGTAGAACCGCCGACCAAGAGGACCTGATCGATCTCAGATGCGGATAAACCGGCATCGCTCAGTGCCTGTTTGACCGGTCCGATCGTCCTGTCGACGAGGAACTTGGTCATCTGATCGAATTTCGCACGTGTCAGATCCGCTTCATAGTGGAGAGGTCCGGAGGCGTTGGCAGAGATGAACGGTAAGGAGATATGGGTCTGGACCATGGCACTCAGGTCTTTCTTGGCCTTTTCAGCCGCTTCCTTCATTCTCTGTAAGGACATTCTGTCGGCCTTCAGATCGATACCGTACTGTTTCTTGAAATCTTCAGCCATCCAGTCAACGATGACGTTATCGAAGTCATCGCCGCCTAAGTGGTTGTCACCGGCTGTAGCCAGGACTTCAAAGGTTCCGTCGGCTAAGTCCAGGATGGAGACATCGAAGGTACCGCCGCCCAGGTCGAAGACCAGGACTTTCTGTTCCTTGTCTGTCTTGTCGATACCGAATGCCAGAGCGGCAGCTGTCGGTTCGTTGATGATACGTTCGACTTCAAGACCGGCGATCTTACCGGCATCCTTGGTTGCCTGACGCTGGGCGTCATTGAAATAAGCCGGAACCGTGATGACGGCTTTCTCGACTTTCTCACCCAGATAATCCTCGGCATATTTCTTCATATACTGCAAGATCATCGCCGAGATCTCTTGCGGTGTATAGTT
>JAFOIT010000189.1 GCA_017420585.1 Solobacterium sp. | reverse complement strand
ATCGGCTTCATGCCGCAGTGAATCGCCGCTGCAACAGTTGTACGGCCATGGTTGGTCTGCGGTCCGCCGTATGTCAGCATCGCCGTGCAGCCCTGCTCGAGCGCATCTGCCATGACATATTCCAGTTTACGGGTCTTGTTTCCGCCGAAGGCCGGACCGGTTGAATCATCGCGCTTGATCCACATCTTGATCTTGTTGCCGTGCTTGGCAGCCAGATGCGGCATCTCCTGCAGAGGGGTCGGATACTCGCCGAGTTTGACTTTCTTCAGTTCTTCCAGTTTCATTCAATTATCCCTTCTTTCCTGTAAAAATGCGCCCGCTGCATGCTCCTTCATATGGGCTGTCATGAACCGGACGCATACTACTGTAATTAAATTGTAAGCCCTTACTTTAAAATTGAACAGGGCAAAATTCACCCGGAAACCATAAATCCGGCAGGGTCTCCTGCCGGATTTTTCTGTCAGTCTTTCTTCAGTTTGTCCTTCAGTTCATCTTTGGCCAGATCTGCCTGGACGGCAAGATTTTCCACCTTATCCAGGGCTGCCTGCTTGGCGTTGTCCGCCGCGGCTGCGACCTTGTCCTTCCCGTCTGCCAGCTTGTCAGCCAGTTCGTCTTTCAGCAGGTCTGCCTTGACTCCGGCTTCCTCTGCTTTTTCCTTCATGGCGTTCTTTGCGCTTTCGGCGGCAGCCCCCAGTTTCTCCTTACCTTCATTGACTTTTGCGGCTGCGGCTTCTTTGATCTTCTCGCCGGTTTCCTCTGCCTTTTCCTTCATGGCGTTTTTTGCGTTTTCAGCAGCGGCTCCCAGTTTTTCCCTGCCTTCATTGACTTTGGCAGCTGCGGCTTCCTTCATCTTTTCGCCGGCCGCTTCCGCTTTTTCCTGCAGGCCTTCCTTCATGTCATTGAGTTTATCCTTGAAAAATGTCATTATGATCGCCTCCTTGTATGATCCTCTGTTTTCAGTATATCAGACCGTATTTCTTGCTGAGCGGTTTTAGTGCGTTTTCGGAAAGATTTCCCTCGTACAGCGCTCGTCCCTGGTAAAGACGAAGGGCCTGCTCCAGCAGTTCCGCATCATCGCACACCAGGCAGAGCGGCTTGGAAATCATATACTGGCAGTCCGCGAAGTTATCCAGTTCATCCTCGCTGCGGATGGCAATCGCCAGCAGTTCATCATCGCTTTCCAGTTCTTCTTCCAGGTCATCCTCGAGGTCATCGCCGCAGTCCAGGATTTTCCCGGTGGCGGTACCCGGATCCAGGAAGAACAGTTCCTTCTCCGTGGCACACGGCAGCATCCCGTTGTCCGCCGGTTCCGGTTTTTTGATCTCCACATGTTCCAGCTTTTCCTTGATCGCCGCGATGTGTTCCGCCGCCGTGCCGCAGCAGCCGCCGTAGATCATGACCCCGGCTTCCGCCATGGCTTCGATATTGGCAGCGTATTCTTCCGGCGGGCAGTTGTATACGGTCTTGCCGTTGACCAGTTCCGGAACCCCGGCGTTGGCCTTGGCAATTAACGGCACGCGGGCAATTTCCTTCAGCCGTTTCAGCTGCGGGACCATCTGGTCAGGGCCGACCGAGCAGTTCATGCCGAACGCGTCACAGCCCATGCCCTGCATGATCTGCAGCACTGCCGCGATATCACAGCCGGTCAGGGTCCGGCCGTTTTCATCACAGGTAAACGACACGAATGCCGGCTTGTCGCTGACATCCCGGACCGCCAGCAGCGCCGCCCGGGCCTCGGCCACGGTCATCATCGTCTCGATTACAAACAGGTCCACCCCGGCTTTTTCCAGGGCCGCGGCCTGTTCACGGTAAATATCGAAGAATTCCTCGAACGTCTTGTTTCCAAGCGGATACAGGAACTGGCCGGTCGGGCTCATGTCCCCGGCTACCAGGGCTTTCCCGCCGGCTGCCTCCTTGGACAGCGCCGCCAGTTTGAGGTTATACTCCTCGACTTTGTTGAAAATGTGGTTCGCTTCCAGTTTCACCCGGTTGGCGCCGAAGGTCGGGGTATACAGCACCTGCGAGCCGGCAGCGACATAGCCTTTCTGAATGTTGACAATGACATCCGGATTCTCCAGTGTCCATTTTTCCGAACAGACACCGGCCGGCATGCCGTGCTTCTGCAGCTCTGTTCCGGTCGCCGCATCCATCAATAAGGGAAATCTTACTTCCATAGGTCCTCCTCTTCGCCAAACAGCATTTTTTCCGTAAAGATCCGATTGAAATCCGGATGTCCGGACAGTTCAAGATACTGACACCGGTCCCGGATGGTTTCCAGTTCTTCTTTCCTGCGGGGATCCAGCAGGATCATGGCTGCCCCGCTCAGGGCCGCGTCCCCGATACATACAGTCCGGGCCTGCAGTTCCGGCGGGATCATGCCGATGGCCGCCGCGCTGACCGGGTTCAGGGCATTGCCGAAGCCGCCGGCCAGCAGGACTTCACTGACGTCCTCTGCGGTAATCCCCGCAGCCTGCAGCAGGATCTCAATGCCGGTTGCCACCGCCGCCTTGGCCAGCTGCAGCTGCCGTACATCCTCCGGCCGCAGCACCACCCTGTCCGACAGATGGAAGATGCCGTTGCCATTATCATCTTCCGACATATATTTCCGCCACTGTTCCGGCACTTCCTCCGGGGCCAGCAGCAGGCCGGTCTCATCCACGATTCCCTCCTGCAGCAGGACACCAAGGAGGTCGATCAGCCCGGAGCCGCATATGCCTTCGGCTTCCGTATCACCGATCACATCATAATGCAGGCGGCCGTCATCTGCCGTTACCCGGGCAACTGCCCCGGCAATGCCCGGCATCCCGCAGGTGATCCCGGCGCCTTCAAACGCCGGCCCCGAAGCCACGGCACAGCAGTAAACCGTGTCTCCCTGCCGCAGGGCCATCTCGCCGTTGGTGCCGATATCCAGAAACAGCCTGGTTTTGTCACCAGCCAGGATATCCGCTGCCAGCAGGCCGGCCGTGATATCACCGCCGACATACCCGGCCACACATGGCATGAAGGTCACACCCGGCACGTCTCCGCCGTCCGCGAACAGGGTCAGCGGGGTAAACGGGGACCGGGCAATGGAGACCGGGGACAGCCCGGCCGCAATATGTTCCATGACCGTATTGCCGGCAATCACCAGCGGTACATCGGCCCCGGCTGCCGCCCGGATCTGCTTCATGACCGCTTCCTGCAGGACACGCAGGCCGTCCGGATGGTCCATGCAGTACTGCATGCGCGTGATCACATCCGCCCCGTACGGCCGCTGGGCATTCCAGACACCAGCGGTACGGAGCTCTTTCCCGCTGGAAAGATCATACGTCCGCACCACGATCGTCGTGGTCCCGAGGTCCACGGCCGCGCCGATGCCGCTGCGGCCCGGCTGCACCGTCAGCTGATCCGCCGAAGCCGTCAGGATCCTCCCGCCGGTTTCCGCCGGGATTGTGATTTCCTTCACCCCGGAGGCAACCGTCCGGCAGGCCAGGGCATCCCGTTCGCCATGTTCATCCCGGATCCGGACGCGGCATTTGCCGCAGGTGCCGTTGCCGCCGCAGGGGGCACTGATCCGCCACCCGGCCTGCCGCAGGACAGCCAGCAGACGGTCGCCTGCCGCCGCCATGACTTCACCGGTTTCCGTGCCTGATATTACCTTGATGACCTGCGCCATATTTCCCCTCACCTGCTGATGCTCCCCGGTTTTTTCTTGCATAAAATTATAATACAATAAAAGTCAGATGCAGCGCGATTCACGCCTGCGGAGGTAACGGAAATGCCAGGTGATCTGCTTCGGCTGGCGGAGGAAATCGGTTTCTCCCACTATGCCGAACTCAACATGAATGCCCTGATTGCCCGGTCCGAAATCCGGGACATGTGCATTACCGGAAAATGTCAGCGCTACGGGAAAAGCTGGAGCTGTCCGCCGGCCTGCGGCAGCCTGGAAACCTGTGCGGCCCGCATGAAGCAATATTCGTCCGGTATCCTTGTACAGACAACGGCCCTGATGGAAGACGAATTCGATATGGAAACCGTCAACGTGACCGGGAAGAAGCACAAAGAGATGTTCATGACCCTGGCCCGCCAGACCCGGATGCTGTATCCGGACTGCCTGCCCCTGACCGCCGGTTCCTGCACCCTTTGCCGGAAATGCACATATCCGGCAAAGCCCTGCCGGTTCCCCGACCGCCGCTTCGCCTCCATGGAAGCCTTCGGCCTGCTGGTCAGCGATGTCTGCGTGCAGTCCGGTCTGAAATACTATTATGGTCCCAGGACACTGACCTTCAGTTCCTGCATCCTGACGAAAGAAGGTACATTATGACACCAAAGGAAATATTTCTTGAACTGCTGAAACCCAACGGCCAGCCCGAACGGCAGCTGAAGCAGTATGAAGCCCTGCACATGGTCCTGACTGACCCGATCAACGGCTACCTGCGCGGCAGCCGGGTGCGGGGTTCGGTATCGAAGGACCGCTGGGGAACAACCATCAATTTCCCGGCTGATGCCCCGGGTCCGATGCCGGTTACCACCGAAGAACTGAAGGTTCTGAAGGACATCACGCACTGGCAGGACTATGTCCATGCGCCGGATATCATCGCGAACTGCCAGGAAGGCTGGGAGGAATGCGCTGCCGATGCCCGGCAGAAAGCAGGTGACGAGCGCCTGGTGACCGGGTTCATGGCTACCGGCATGTTTGAACAGCTGCACTTCCTGATGGGTTTTGAAGATACCCTGACCAGTCTGTACGAATATCCTGATGAAATGCATGAACTGATTGACTATATCGCGGACTACCGGATTGAATACGCGAAGATGCTGATCGACCGCCTGCATCCCGATGTGGTGTTCACGCACGATGACTGGGGCACCAAGGAAGCCCTGTTCATGAAGCCTGAGATGTGGCGGGAGTTCTTCAAGGAACCGTACCGGCGCTTCTATGGCGCGATGCGGGAACGCGGCGTCATTACCGTGCACCACGCTGATTCCTATCTTGTCCCGATTGTTGAAGATATGGCAGAAATCGGCATCCAGGTATGGCAGGGGGTTCTGCCGGAAAACAACATCCCGGAACTGCAGAAACTGCTGAAGGGCCGCATGGTTCTGATGGGCGGCATTGGCGCAGCCATTGACCGGGAAGACGCATCTGAAGCGGAAATCCGGGAATATGTGCAGAAAACACTGGCGGCGAACTGCCCGGGCGGACATTACATTCCGAGCATCACATACGGTCTGGCTGGAACGGTTTACAAGCATGTTGATCCGGTCATTAATAGTGAGATCGATCGCTGGAATGCCGGTCTGCACATGCCGCGCTTCCAGCTGCCGGAAATCCCGCGGCGCACCACCCGCAAGGCCCAGGCGGCAAAAGAAGAAGTTATACTGGATACCGGCAGTGTCGAGATCCTGTCGGCCATCAGCGATGCCCTGGCCCGCGGCAAGAAGAAGCAGACTGTCAATTTTGTCGAAGAAGCCCTGGCCGCTGAGATCCCGGCCCAGATCATCCTGTCCAAAGGCCTGATGCCCGGCATGACAAAGCTCGGTGATGACTTCACCGCCGGCAAGGCGTTTGTCCCGGAGATGCTCATGGCTGCCCGCTGCATGAACGCTGCCCTGGAGAAGCTCAAGCCGCTGTTTGCCGCCGAAGGTTCAGCCTCCATCGGCAAAGCGTGTCTGGGAACCGTCAAGGGTGACATGCATGACATCGGCAAGAACCTCGTGAAGATCATGATGGAAGGCGCCGGCATCGAGGTGGTCGACCTGGGTGTGGACGTCTCCGCCGAGACCTTCGTCGAAACAGCCATCAACGAACACTGCGACATCATCGCCTGCTCGGCCCTGCTGACCACCACCATGGCGGAAATGCAGAGAGTCGTGCAGATCGCGAATGAACGCGGTATCCGTGATCAGGTGAAGATCATGATCGGCGGCGCCCCGATCACGCAGGAATTCTGCGATGAAATCGGGGCTGACGCCTATACGGACGATGCGGCCCAGGCCGCCCGCACCGCTGCGGCCCTGCTGCAGGAAATGCACGCATAACAAAAAAATCACCGCTGCCGGCTGATGCCTGTACAGTGGTGATTTTTATTTTGCTCAGTCTTCGTCCTTAACCAGTTCCGGATGCAGTTCACCTTCGCTCTTGGCGACCATGACGGCAGCCGCGGCATCACCGACGATATTCGGGATGACTCTGGCCATATTCAGAATCCGGTCAATACCGGCCAGCAGGCCGATCGTTTCCAGCGGCAGGTTGACGGCATTCAGCACGATGGTCAGCATGACCAGGCCGGAACCGGGGATACCGGCTGTACCGACCGAGGCCAAGACCGCGGTAACCATGACCATGATCTGCTGGGTAACGCTGAGATGAATGCCGAAGACCTGGGAAGCGAAGACAACCGCAACCGCTTCATAGATTGCTGTGCCGTTCATGTTCATGACCGCCCCGAACGGGATAACGAAGTCGGCAATCTTGTCAGACACACCGAGTTTCTTTGTGCACTTCAGGTTCAGCGGAATCGTTGCCACGGAGGAGCAGGTCGCAAACACGAACAGCATGGCATCCTTCATGGTGGAGAAGAACTTCTTCGGGCTGATGCCGCCATAGACACCGACCATCAGACCGCCCTGTACGAAGATTGTGAACAGGAAGCAGGTAATATAGCAGGCGCCGATTGTCTTCAGATACGGCAGCATGATATCGAGGCCGTACTTGCCGACAATATTGGCCATCAGGCCGAAGACACCGTACGGGGTAAACTTCAGGACGATGTTGGTGATTTCCTTCCATGCCTCTGTCCAGGCGCGGAAGAAGTTCAGCACCGGTTCTCCTTTTTCACCCAGGGCAATCAGCGCGAAGCCCAGCAGCAGTGAGAAGAAGATGATCTGCAGCAGGTTCTGTGTGGACAGGGCATTGAACGGGTTGGTCGGTACGATATTCATCAGGGTATCCACAATGCTCGGCACCTCACCGGCAGTGTAGGATACGTCTGCCGGCATGGTGAAGCCGGCCCCGATCTGCATCAGGTTCGACAACACCAGGCCGATGGCGACCGCAACCGCTGTGCCGCCCAGGAAGATCGCGATGGTCTTGCCGCCGATCTTGCCGAGGGTCTTGAAGTCTTTGACATCAGCCGCCGAGCAGATCAGCAGGCCCAGCACCAGCGGGGCCACGACCATGGTCAGCAGCCGGGTCAGCAGGGTTCCCAGGAAAGCCAGGGCTGAAGCCTTCGGCCCCAGGACAAGACCGGTAATGATACCGATCACAAAGCCGATCATGATCTTTGTAAACAGACCCATGTCTGCCCATTTCTTCATCAGTGTTTTCATTTTATTCATCCTCCCTGTTTCCGCTGCTTAAACATACCGGCAGACATGGTCTACGGCGATATCCGAGAAGCCGTATGCCTCTGCCTTGGTCAGCCTGCCGTTCATGACATCGGAGATCACGCCGACCAGTTCCCTGCCCATTTCCTTATAGGATTTTTCACCGCGCACAATCGGGCTCAGGTCAACATCCATGTTGTCATCCATCATCCGGAAAGTACGTTCATTGGCAGTTACCTTCAGCACCGGTACGATGGCGTTGCCGGTCGGGGTGCCGCGGCCGGTAGTGAAGATCACAAGGTTGCAGCCGCCTGCTACCATGGAGGTAACAGAGGAGATATCATATCCGGCTGTATCCATGACCATGGCGCCCCTGCCCTGCGGCCGGACCGCCTGTTCCAGCACTTCCGTAACCGGTCTTGTCCCACCCTTGCGGATGCAGCCGAGGGACTTTTCATCCAGGGTGGAGAGACCGCCGGCCTTGTTGCCCGGCGTCGGCTGACCGGCCCGGCAGTCCTGTCCGGCTGCCTTCAGGTGCTCTTCGTAAGCCTTGCAGACTTCAATCACCTGGTTGTGCAGTTCCGGCGTCACCGCCCGGCGGGCAACGATATGTTCGCCGCCGATCCATTCGATGGATTCGCTGAGAATCGAGGATGCCCCGAGATCCACCAGCAGGTCGGAACATTCGCCGACAGCCGGGTTGGAAGCGATGCCGCTGGTTGCGTCGGAACCGCCGCATTCAATGCCCAGCAGGAGTTCGGAGATATCGCAGAGTTCCTTCTGCTGCAGACCGGCTGCCGCAGCCATTTCCCGGGCTGCCCGGACTGCCTTTTCAATTGTCTTGAGGGTGCCGCCTTCTTCCTGAATGCCGAAGGAGACAACCGGCTTGGAGGTCTGCGCCTGGATCTTTTCCCGCAGCTGGCGGTGGCCGACTGTCTCACAGCCAAGACCGATGATCACAACCCCGTATACATTCGGGTTCAGGGTGAAACCGGTCAGGACTTTCTGCGACATGGCGGTGTTGGCGGCCACGTCGGAACAGCCGGTGTTGAACACGATATTCACAGCGCCGCGTACCTGAGAGGCAACGATGCGGGAACTTTCACTGCCGCACGCGCAGGTCGGCAGGATCAGCACATGATTGCGGATGCCGGCTCTGCCTTCCTTCCGCTTGTAGCCCCAGAACTGCATGCGGCCGGTTTCCGGATCACGGACGACATTGAGTCCCTTCAGGATCTCATCGGCACTCAGGCCTTCGCCCGGATTGCCGCCCCAGGTATACTGTTCCTTTGCGGCTTCACTGACGCTGCCGTCCGCTTCCAGCGGAATCATTTCACTTTCATAATCACGCGGTACACTGAGGATATTCCTGTCAGATACCCAGTGTCCCTTCTTGACATCTTCGGTTGTCCGCCCGATCAGTTCTCCGTACTTGACGACATCGCTGCCCGCCGGCAGATCTGTCAGGGCAATCTTGTGGCAGTACGGAATGTTCTCTTCCGCCTTTACCGTCTGCAGTTCCGTCCCCTTCCGGAAAATCACTTCTTCCCCGGCCGGAACTTCGGTGACACAGGTAACGACATTATCCTGTTCATCCATCATCAGCGCATTGATCTTCATGTTCGCTGCCTCCTTTATCCGTCTCCATCATAGAAAGTATCTAACATCAGTTCAAATATGCATATTTTATCTTTATATCAATTTCATTGATGTTATAATCGGGACAGAACGAGGTGGCACATGAAACAGGAAATGGAATATATTTATGAGATCTACCGGCAGGGAAACATCATGAAAGCTGCCGACAAGCTGTTTATCTCCCAGCCGGCTTTAAGCATGGCCCTGCGCCGGACCGAGGAGGAACTCGGCGTCCGCCTGTTTGACCGCGGCACCCGGCCGATGCGGCTGACCGAGGCCGGCCGGATCTACATCCGGGCGATTGAGAAAATGCAGATGCTGGAACACGAACTCGATGACCGGCTCAGCGATCTTTCCGAACTGCGCAGCGGGGTGCTGCGGGTCGGCGGCTCGCACTATATCAACTCCTGCATCCTGGCCCCGGTGCTGACCCGCTTCCATGAGCGCTATCCCGGCATCCGGATTGAAATCACCGAAGACAGTTCCGCCGCCCTGAGCGAACTGCTGCGGGAGCACAAAATCGACCTGACATTGAACTGCAATGATGAAGTCATCCGCGAGTTTGCCCATAAACCGGCTTTTGAAGACCAGATTCTGCTGGCGGTCCCGGCGGATCATCCGATCAATGAGGAAAATCATGATTATGCCATGACGGCTGCCGATATCATTGCCGGCAAACATAAAACAGACGCCTGTCCGGCGGTCTACCTGCACGATTTCCAGAGCCTTCCGTATATCATTCTGGACTCGGGGAACAACCTCCATGAGCGGGCCCTGCAGATGTTTGCGGAAGCCTGCTTCACCCCGGACATCACCCTGTCACTGGCCCAGCTGGCAACCGCCTACCGCATGGCCGCCGCCGGCTACGGGGCAACCCTGACCTGTGACCGCCTGGTTGTATCGGCGGATATCCCGCTCTGTTTTTACAAGCTCCGCAGCCCGGCTGCCATCCGCCAGTTCTATTTCATCCTGCCGGATGCGGATTACACTCCCAGGGCCGTACAGGAACTGATCCGCATGTTCTGAACATGATGACTGCCCGGAATTTCCGGGCAGTGTTTTTATATATTGAGATGTTTTCTGAACTGTCTGTACAGCAGCAGGCTGAGACAGAAGGTGACGATTTCCGTAAACGGCACGGCAAACCAGATCATCCGGATACTGCCGGTCAGCCGTGACAGCAGGAAGAAACTGCCGATCAGCAGCACACACTGCCGCATGATATTGATCACAAAGGAATACCTGGCGTGATCCAGTGCCTGCATGCTGGTGGAAAGGATCATGGAGACCGCCCCGAACGGCAGTGAAAGCACACAGGCCCTCAGGCATACCATGCCGATCTCGCGCATCATCTCACCGGCATTGAACATCGTCAGAACCGTGCCCGGGACAATCTCGAAGATGATCATCAGGGTAACCATCAGGATCCCGATGGCACTGACCGACAGCTTCATGGCCTCGTGCACCCGGTCCTTCCGGCCGATGCCGTAATTGTAGGACAGCACCGGCACCAGGCCGTTGTTCAGGCCGAAGCTCGGCATATAGCAGAAGTTCTGCAGTTTCATCCAGACCCCGTAGACTGCTGTGGCTGTTGTCGAGTATACAAGCAGGATCTGGTTGATCATGAAGCTGGTCAGGGAAGACAGGCCCATCGTGATGATGGACGGCAGACCCACCCGCAGGATGGCCATCGCTTCCGCTGGCACAAAGCCCGGCTTCAGCATATGCTGCCGCACTTCTTCGTTGTATTTCATATTGAGCACAACTGCCACAAATACCGCAAAGATCTGCCCGCCGACGGTTGCGTAGGCAGCCCCGGCACCGTCAGTCCCAGGATAATGAACAGCACCGTAAAGGCCAGGCTCATGCCGGTCATGGTCCGGATGGAAGCGGCCGCCTTGTCCCGTTCGCCCAGGCCCATATGTCTGGCCCAGACCGCCGATACGCCGGTGGCTGTACCGACCGCGATGGCCATCACGATCTGCTGCATCGGAAACGCCAGGGAGACCGCGGTCAGGGCATTTTCGGAGATTCTTGCCACAAACATGGTATCCACGATATTGTACATGGCCTGGATGAAAAAGGAGATCATCATCGGCAGGCTCATCTTCAGCAGAACCTGCGGCACAGGCAGTTCCGCCATCATTGTCATACGTTCGCTTTTATTCATATTATTACCGTCCAAGGATTGAATCCGGCATATTATAATGCAAAAATTCCGGGAATTTCAAGGAATTGAATCCATCGCCAGACACAGAAAAAGCGGGCTTATTCAGCCCGCTTCGGACACCTGATATACCGGTTATCCTTCGATCATGATGGTCTTCTTTTCCGGCAGTTTCGGCGTTTCTTCCTTCGGTATCTCAAGGGTCAGAACACCATTCTCGAACTTCGCCTTGATCTCCTCATGCTTGACATTCTCGCCGACATAGAACGATCTCTGCATCATGCCGCTGTAGCGTTCCTGCCGGATCAGGGTGCCTTCCTTGTCCTTCTCGTCCTTGTCCAGCCCCTTGGCTGCCGTAACAGTCAGGTTGCCTTCCTTCAGCTCGATGGTGATTTCATCCTTCTTGAACCCAGGCAGATCAATGATCACTTCGTAATGATTGTCATGCTCACGGACATCCGTCAGCATCTCTCTGGCTGCCCTTCTGCCGTAAAGCTTTCTGTCAATGTCATTGAAGCCTTTCCAGAACGGGAATTCATCCCAGTCATCAAACAGATTCTCAGTAAACAATTTCGGTGCAAACATAGTTTATTCCTCCTTTACTCTTCTTCATGTTCATATCT
>JAFOIT010000188.1 GCA_017420585.1 Solobacterium sp. | reverse complement strand
GCATCTGGATCATACGCCGGCCGGCCTGGCCCTGGGCGCGGTCAGTGTAACCACCCTGGAAATGGCCGGAGCCTACGCAACCCTGGCCAACGGCGGCATTTACATCCAGCCCCATGCCTATGTCGAAGTGCTTGACCGCAACGGCAATGTGCTGCTTAGTGAGGATGATGTTGTCACCCGCCGGGTCTTTGCGGAGACAACAGCCTGGCTGATCACGGACATGATGCATACCAATATGATCGGCGGCCTGGGTGTTGAAGCGAACCTGCGCACAATGACCTGCGCCGGCAAGACCGGGACCCATGAAGACAAGACGATCACCTTCGGCGGCTATACACCGTACTACACGAGTTTCCTGCGGATCTCATCGGATTCCTATACATCCATGTACAAGCCTTCCTCGTACTTCCAGGCTACGCATCTGTGGAAGTACTATATGCAGCCGATCCATGAAGGGCTCGAGGACAGGCCGATCCAGGAAAAGACCGCCGAGGAACTGGGTATTACAAAATACTGGGTATGCCTGAATTCCGGAAACCTGGCGCTGAACAGTTGTGCCGGACACTGGGAATATGCAGCCCTGACCAATGCCCCGACGGAATACTGCTCACATCATGAATACTGGACAGATCCGGAAGAATACGCTGATCCGTCCGGGTATTACAGCTGGTGGGATGAAGACGGAAACTTCCACGAGAACGGCTGGTGGGACGGCAACGGCAACTTCCACCTGTACTGAGGCATTGCTGAAGGCATCACAGACATGAAAAAACCCGGTCCTGGGCAGGAGAGCCGGGTTTTCTGATTATTTGCGGTGATAGAGCTTCTTGTGCTGATAGATCGGATCGTATGTGACATTGATGCCCAGTTTGCGGTAGACCTCCGCGTCTTCCAGCGGCATGACGACTGTGCAGTGCGCTTCCGCCCCGCGCAGGTTATTCATCTGGGCCATGGCCTGGGCCGCGTGTTCGTTTGACTTTGCGGTAATGGCCAGGGCGATCAGCAGTTCATCCGAGTGCAGGCGCGGGTTGTGGTTGCCCAGATTGTTGATTTTAAGATCCTGGATCGGGGTGACGTAATACGGCTCGATCAGCGGGATTTCCTTGTCAATGTTTCCCAGGGCCTTCAGGGAGTTAATGATGGCGGCTGCGGAAGGGCCAAACAGGCTGGAAGTCTTGCCGGTGACGATCCGGCCGTCAGGCAGCTGTACGGCCATGGCCGGAGCCCCGGTTGCCTCAGCCTTCTTCCGGGCAACAACTGCGACTTCCCGGTCGGCGGGGGTCACACCGAGCTCATTCATGAGCAGCTCGATCTTGGTGACGGCCGAAGGGTCGATCTTCTCGCGCCGGACATCAACGAGAGCACGGTAATACCGGCGGATGATTTCCTGCCGGGATGCCTCAATGGCTGCCTCCTCGTCCACGATGCAGTAGCCGACCATGTTGACGCCCATATCTGTCGGTGACTTATATGGGGATACAGTCTGGATCCGCTGGATGATCCGGTTGAGCACCGGGAAGATCTCCACATCGCGGTTATAGTTGACTGCGGTTGTGCCGTAGGCTTCCAGATGATACGGATCGATCATATTGACATCATTCAGGTCCGCAGTGGCTGCTTCATAGGCCAGGTTGACCGGATGATGCAGGTTCAGGTTCCAGACCGGGAAGGTTTCAAACTTGGCATAACCTGACTTGATGCCCCGTTCCTGGTCGTGGTACAGCTGGGAGATGCAGGTGGCCATTTTGCCGGAACCCGGGCCCGGTGCTGTAACGACAAGCAGGTTGCGGCTGGTTTCGATATAATCATTCCGGCCGAGTCCGTCCGGTGAGACAATCGCGTCCACATCGGTCGGATAGCCGGGAATCGGATAATGCTTGAAATAGCGGATGCCGGCCTTGTCCAGCTGGTGCATGAAGGTGTCGGCGCTGGGCTGGTGTGTATACTGTGTGATGACAACGCTGCCGGCATAGAGGCCCAGTTCCTTGAAGGCGTCCAGCAGCCGGAATACTTCCTGATCATAGCTGATGCCAAGATCCCCGCGTGATTTGGAGTGCTCGATATTATTGGCATTGATGCAGATGATCAGCTCCACCTGGTCCTTCAGTTCTGTCAGCAGACGGATCTTGTTGTTGGGTTCATAGCCCGGCAGGACCCTGGCGGCATGGAAGTCTTCAAACATTTTCCCGCCGAATTCGAGGTACAGCTTGCCCTGGAACATGTTGATCCGTTCCAGAATCTTGTCACGCTGCAGTTTCAGATACTTGTCAGAATCAAAAGCTGTCTTTTTCATAGTCGTGTCCTCACACTCTGTAAAGTATATCAGATCATTACGCGGATTCTGAATGAAAAAAATGAAAATACAGTGATGCCGAAACACTGCGGTCAGCGGCGCGGAACAGAAAAGCGTCCGGCCGGGGCCGGGCGCTTTGTTTACAGGTTATTCATCGTTTTCGGCATGGATGTCATATTCCAGGATATCGCCGGGCTGGCAATCCAGGGCTTCACAGATTGCTTCAAGGGTGGAGAACCTGATGGCGCTGATCTTCCCGGTTTTCATTTTGGAAAGATTGACATTGGAGACACCTACTTTTTCCGAGAGTTCCTTCAGACTGATCTTGCGGTCAGCCATGACTCTGTCGAGCCTGAGTATGATTTTTCCCATGGCAGCGCCTCACAGGGTCTCATCAGATTCCCGCTGCAGTTCACTGCCGTAACGGAAGACATAAGACATCAGGTACAGGGCCAGGGCGACGATAATGAAGTCGAAACTGAAGGAAGAGCGGATATCCACACCCGTGACCAGGGCCGGATTGAACAGTTCCTTATAGTCGATCACGCCCAGCATGGCAGCCTGGGACAGATACGCAAGGACACAGGAGACGATCCCGCTGGCCAGCACGACATGTCCCAGCCGGCGCAGGCTGTCCGCAATGCTCTCATCAAAGGGACGGCCTTCCTTCATCGGTTTCAGGATCTGCTTAACCATACGCAGTCCGTACAGGGTCAGCAGCAGGATAACAGCCGCAAACGCAAGAATGATACTGAACCGGGATTTATCCATTGTTCCGACGGCAGCGCCTTCGGCAAGGTGAACGGTCACATCGCCAAGCGACACACTGGTTGTGATGATGCCTTCCGGAATCACTGTACCCGGAATAAAGAAGATCACCCCGGCTGCCACAGCCACCACGACGAAGGCGATGATGACAAGGATCCGGATAATGTTTGTGATCGTATACAGGATGCCGGCAGTTTTCTTCATCTTTTCGAGTTTCATTTGCTTTCCTCCCAATCACTGATGTGATGTTTTATCTGAACACATCATAACAGGAGAAAAATGAAAGTCAATAAGAAATTAACGAAAAACGATAAATAATTATCGAATTCTAAATTACATGCTTTGTGATCACGGCATCCGGCGCAAGCAGGCGGACACAGTCAGCCAGTTCATCCAGGGCTTTCTGCAGGGTTTCCTCCGGCATATCCGGCATGCCGAAAACCGGATAGAACACATGTGTGCTGTCATCATGGCAGCAGGTCCGCGAATCGGCCCCGGCAACCAGGCTCAGGATGATGCCGTCATCATCCCGGCCGATGACATCATTGGGATAGCAGTGAACTTCTTCCCCGCGCAGCCCGGTGAACGGCTCTTTCGCGGCCGCGGAGCAGATTCTGATGTCCCCGTGCACCGAATCCAGGTCATGGGTGCCGGACAGCATGCGGGTTCTGATTTCAAACAGGAACGGTACTTCGGCTGCCGGGTTGTGACGCGGGAACGGCCGGCCGTTCAGGATGGATTCAAACTGCAGCATGACCGGGTAGGTTTTCTTGAATTTCCGGAAGAAACGGAAATAGG
>JAFOIT010000187.1 GCA_017420585.1 Solobacterium sp. | reverse complement strand
GTATCGTAGAGCTTGAAGACCACTTCACCCGGCAGCGTCCTGCTTTCCGCGTGCTTCTTCAGCTCTTCGTTCAGCAGGCTTTCACCGTTGGCCAGGGTGCTGTGGAATGTTTCTTCTTCTGTCTTCACCTGGCGGGCAACCAGATCGATCTTTTCGAGCAGGTACGGATAGTAATGCTTCATATTCTCGGCCACAACCGGGACCAGCGTGTACATGAAGCTGCCGGAGATCCCGAGCTTGATGCCGTAACGGACAGCCCTTCTCAGCACCCGGCGCAGCACGTAGCCGCGGCCTTCGTTGGAGAAGGAAGCACCGTCAGCCAGCGCGAAGGTAACCGTACGGATATGGTCGGCGATAACCCGGTAAGCCATCTTGTATTCCCGGTCACTGTACGGATGCTTTGCCAGCTTCTCAATCGCGGCGATGATCGGCAGGAACAGGTCGGTAT
The DNA here is from genome assembly GCA_017420585.1 of Solobacterium sp. Classification (GTDB taxonomy): domain Bacteria; phylum Bacillota_I; class Bacilli_A; order Erysipelotrichales; family Erysipelotrichaceae; genus Bulleidia. Next base: position 18,894 of record JAFOIT010000187.1, on the reverse strand, counting down.
CGAAGTTTGTCTCACCGCCCTGGATCAGGCAGGTCAGACGCTCAAGGCCCATGCCGGTATCGATATTCTTCTGCGGCAGTTCCTTGTACTGGGTACGCGGCATTTCATCCGGCTTGCAGTCATACTGGGAGAAGACAACGTTCCAGACTTCGATGTAGCGGTCATTTTCGATATCATCGAAGAACAGTTTTTCTCCCAGACCCTGCGGATCATATTTCTCACCGCGGTCATAGAAGATTTCACTGTCCGGCCCGCCCGGGCCTTCACCAATCTCCCAGAAGTTGTCTTCCTTCTTGCAGATGTGGGTCGGGTCTACATCGGTTTTTGTTGTCCAGATCCGGTATGCTTCAACATCATCCGGATAGATTGTCACGTACATCTTGCTCTTGTCAAAGCCGATCCATTCCGGTGAAGTCAGGAATTCCCAGGCCCACGGAATGGCCTCTTCCTTGAAGTAGTCACCGATGGAGAAGTTGCCGAGCATTTCGAAGAACGTATGATGCCGGGCTGTCTTGCCGACATTCTCGATATCGTTTGTACGGATCGATTTCTGGGCGTTGGCAATGCGCGGGCACTGCGGTTTTTCCGTACCGTCAAAGTACTTCTTCAGCGGGGCCACGCCGGCGTTGATCCACAGCAGTGTGGGATCGTTGTGCGGAACAAGGGACGCACTCGGGAAAATCATGCTCCCCTTGGAAGCGAAGAAATCCAGGAACATCTGCCGGATTTCATCGGAACTGAGCTGTTTCTGTGCCATGTTTTGTTTCCTCCTGGAATAAAAAATTCCTGCTCACATGAGCAGGAACGAATGACCGCGGTACCATCCTGTTTCGCATGCAGTGCATGCGCGCTTAATTATTCCTTAACGCAGAATCACGGCGGGTATTGACCGCTCTCCGAAGGAGCTTCACATTTCCCTGTCCGGAAACTCGCACCGGCCGTTTCCTCTCTTCAGGCACAGGCTGAAATGTTACTTATCTTCATCACAGATTTATCCGTATGTTATCACAATTACATGCGTAAGAAAAGAGTTAATTTACATTGCGAAAGGATCACTGAAAGCGGCAATGATCTTCTCTTTCAGGGTTGTATTGCGGCGGTGCCGTTCCAGGGTTTCCACCCCTTTGAGGAAAGCGCCGGCCTCGCCCAGAAGTACAAGTGACTGGCGGGCCCGGGTAACCCCGGTATAGATCAGATTGCGCCGCAGCATGATGCTGTGCTGCCAGGTGACCGGCATGACGACAATCGGATATTCACTGCCCTGTGATTTGTGGATGGAAATGCAGTAAGCAAGCGTGATGTTGTTGAAGGTCTCCGGTGTGTATTCCACATAGATCCCGTCGAAATTGACAACAATGACCGGTTTTCTGGTTTCCGTTTCCGCAGCGTACTCAATGGCTTCGAGGATGCCGATGTCACCGTTGTAGACATCATCATCCGGCTGGTTTTTCAGCTGCAGGATCTTGTCCCCTTCCCGGAAGGTCAGGTAACCGTGCTTCAGTTCCCGCTTGTGCCGGGACGGTCCGTTGAAGCATTCCTGCAGTGCGTTGTTGAGAACGTCGATGCCGGCCTTGCCGTTGTACATCGGGGCGATGACCTGCACGTCGTTCATCTCATAGCCTTTGTCGAGCGCTGACTGCACTATCGTCAGCACCTGGTCCCGAAGCGTGCCGGTCCGGTTTTCAAGAAAGACAACATCATTATGATAACGGGAGAAATCCACGTCCCCGTTATGAATGTCATGGGCCAGGCTGATGACATCACTGCCCTCTTTCTGCCGGTAGATATGATTCAGCCGGACCAGCGGGAACATGTCGGCCGCGATCAGGTCACGCAGCACGCAGCCGGGGGATACCGACGGCAGCTGGTCTTCATCACCGATGATGCAGATCTTGCGGACATGCCGCGAAGCCTTGAGCAGGTTATAAAACAGCCAGTCATCCACCATGGAAAATTCATCCACGATCAGCAGATCCGTCATGACCGGGTCTTCTTCATTCTTGCCGAACGTATTTGTTTCAAGATCCCACCGCAGCAGCGAATGCACGGTATAGGTCTCGGTTTCCGTCAGTTCGGAAAGCCGCTTGGCGGCCCGGCCGGTCGGGGCCGCACAGACAATCGTGCTGCCCGGATACAGCATGCGGTACAGGTCGACCATGGCCCTGACCACAGTGGTCTTGCCGGTGCCGGGACCGCCGGTCAGGATAACAAACGGGGATGTAAAGAACTGCTCAATAGCGCGGATCTGGTCTTCGTCATACGCAATGCCGAGATTCTGCTGCATCTGCTCGAGATACTGATGCAGCAGTCCGTCATCCACGGCTTCGCTGTCCTGATAAGGAAAACCGGCCAGGAAGGAACTGATGCCGCTTTCCGCTTCATGCTGGGTTACGGGATATATACGGTTTTCTTCGCGGACAAGCTGGTGATGCAGCAGGGTTTCCTGCAGCAGTGCGTCAAAATCCGCTTCGATATCCGGGGTTTCTTTCCGGAAGCGCCCGGCCAGTACATCCACGTCCGTCCAGCTGTCGCCCCGGGCCACACAGAGATCCATGCAAAGGGAAATCAGCAGCGCGTACAGCCTTCTTTCATCATCGCGGGCAAACCCCAGGCTCATGGCCATCGCGTCAGCGGTTTTGAAGCCGAATCCGTCACATTCCTCAATCACCCGGTAGGGATTTTCCTTGAGTTTGCTGAGGGCTTCCTTGCCATAGGCCCGGTTCAGGCGGATCAGGTTGCGGATCCCGACCCCGTGAACATTGAGAAAACGGACAAGCTCACTCATACCGTCCTCTTCACCCTGTATACCCTCATAAATAACCCTGGCCTTGTCAGCTGACAGGCCCGGCACCGTATAGAGAATCTGATCATCCTCACGGATCAGCTGCAGGCAGTTTTCCCCCAGCAGGTCCACGATTTTCTCGGCGGTCTTGCGGCCGATACCCGAGAACTGCACCCCGGACAGATAGCGGATCACACCCTCCCGCTCTTCCGGCAGGAGACGTTCCATGGAACTGATCTGGAACTGCATGCCGTAGCGCGGATGCTCACCGTACTGGCCGGTAAAACGGTACAGGATATCCGGTTCCACTTCCGGGATGATGCCGGTTGCCGTAATGTTTTTTTCCTGGGTATCGTTGAGCCTGATCCGCAGCACGGTATAAAAAGTCGCATCATTGCGGTAGACAATGTATGTGACTTTGCCGGTAAATGATGTCAGTTCCGCGGTTTCGCTCATTCAGTCTTCCTTCATGTAGTTCCGGATCATGGCCATCAGGTCCTGATCCTGCTGATAAACGGTATCAATTGTACCGGAGGCGATCAGGATATCATCTTTATAGAATACAGCTTCCTGACCGGGGGTGATGCCTTCATAGCCCTGGTATACGGCGGTCAGTGAGCCGTCAGGGTTTTTGCGCAGCGTTACGGGGCGGTCCGGCTGGCGGTAGCGGAATTTGGCCGTGCAGGCATACTCATCCGCAAAGTCATCGAGCAGATTAACCTCCGTTAGCAGACACGAATCGGAGCAGAGCCACTGCTTCCTGCCGGCTTCATCCGTGACATACAGTTCGTTCTTTTCAATATCCTTGCCGCAGACATAGTATGGTCCGGTTCCGCCGATATCGAGTCCCTTGCGCTGGCCGATCGTATAATAAAACACACCCTGATGCCGTCCGACAACTGTTTTATTCGCAAGAAATACAATATTGCCCTCTTTCATCGGCAGATAATTCTTCAGGAATTCACGGAAATTGCGCTCACCAATAAAGCAGATACCGGTGGAATCCTTTTTGTCCGCAACCGGCAACTTCAGGTCAGCCGCAATCCGGCGGATCTCAGGCTTGGTAAGATGGCCCAGCGGGAAAAGCACGTGATCGAGCACCTCCCGGCGGATCTGGCACAGGTAATATGACTGGTCCTTGTTGCGGTCGTCTGCCTTCATCAGTACGGCATACCCGTCCCGTTCGCCGATGCGGGCATAATGACCGGTAGCCAGGGTATCAAAGCCCTGGGCCCGGGCAAATTCCAGGAAATGATCAAATTTGATATAGCGGTTGCAGAGAATATCCGGATTCGGCGTCCTGCCCTTCCGGTATTCCTTCAGGAAGGTCTGGAACACTTCCTGCCAGTACTCCTCAATGAAGTCAATCCGCAGCAGTTTCAGCCCGAGCGCGTCAGCCACCTGCTTCGCGTCATTGTAGTCCTTTTCCTGCGTGCAGACCGGGTCATCAAGTGTGGGATTGCCGAGAATGTCATCATTGGCGGCAGAATCCCAGTTGCGCATGAAAGCACAGGTGACATCGTATCCCTGTTCTTTCAGCAGCCATGCCGCGACGGCGCTGTCAACACCGCCGGATAATCCGACCAGAACTTTCTTCATAATATGATAATTATACAGAAAATAAGGCATTTCTGCCTTATTCCTTTGTGATTTCCTCAGTTGCTCTGACCAGGCCGCACCCGTCCCAGCCCGGGCAGCCGCCGTCACAGCAGTCACTGACCCCGCGCAGGGCTTCCGGCACGAACATGGATACTTCCTCTGAATCGTAGCCGACCTGGAAACTCTTTTCATCCAGGATAATCGGACGCTTCAGGACACTCGGATTCGCTTTGATGAAGCCGATCAGTTCATCCGTTGACATCTCATCGATATCGATTTTGTTTTCCTGAATGATCTTGGACCGCTTCGAGACGATATCATCCGTACCGTTTTCGCTGCGCATGAGCAGATGCTTGATTTCCTTATCATTCAGAAGCACCTTGAAAATATTCTTCTCCACAAACGGAATATTGCGGTCTTTCAGCCACTGCTTGACTTTACGGCAGCCGGAGCACCCCGGCGATGTATAAACAACGATCAAAACGGTCACCTTCTTTTTTTACTGTTTGTACATATTCTATAACCCAAGAAGAATTGTTGCAAACCGGAAATAGATCAGAAGCGAAATTGCGTCGACGATGGTCGTGATAAACGGGGAAGCCATGACAGCCGGGTCAAATCCGAGCTGCTTGGCAATGATCGGCAGTGTGCAGCCGACCAGCTTGGCCGCAAACACCGTTACGATCAGGGTCAGGCAGATGACCAGGGCAACATAAACCGTGATCGGATTGTGGAACAGGCCCCTGTCTATCAGCATCAGTTTGGCAAAGTTGCAGGCTGCCAGGGTAACGCCGATGGCCAGAGCCACCCGCATTTCCTTCCATATGACAGCTTTCAGGTTATGAATGGTAATCTCATCCAGCGAAATACCGCGGATAATCGTGACGCTGGCCTGTGATCCGGCATTACCGCCGGTATCCATCAGCATCGGTATGTAGGCGGTCAGAATCGTTACAGCCGCCAGGGCGCTTTCAAATGAAGAGATGATCTGGCCGGTAAAGGTGGCGGACACCATCAGCAGGAGCAGCCAGGGCAGCCGGGCTTTTACGGTGTCAAGGATGCCGGTCTTCAGGTACGGCTTCTCGGACGGCGTAATAGCAGCCATCTTTTCGATATCCTCGGTCGCCTCTTCTTCCATGATATCGATGACATCGTCGACCGTGATGATGCCGACCATGCGGTTTTCATTATCTACTACAGGCAAAGCTGTAAAGTCGTACTTTTTGAAGATCTGGGCAACGGTTTCCTGGTCTTCCGAGGTCGTACAGGAGACAACCTCTTCATGCATGAAGTCACCGACCCGGGCATCTTCCGGCATCATGATCAGGTGGCGCAGGCCGACAGTACCAAGCAGCACCCGCTTGGAGCTGAGCACATACAGGACGTTGACCGTCTCTGAATCGACGCCTTTCTGGCGGATCCTGGTAAAAGCCTGGGCCGCCGTCATGTCCTCTTTCAGGTCCATGAATTCGGTCGTCATGATCGAACCGGCTGATTCTTCCGGATAGCGCAGCAGGTGATTGATGTCCTTGCGGGTTTCCGGATTGGCATTGGCCAGCAGTTTCTTGACGACATTGGCCGGCATTTCCTCCAGCAGGTCAGCCGCATCATCCGCATACAGATTATCGATGATGCTGCCCGCTTCCTTATCTGACAGTGAAGTAATAATGTACTGCTGGCTGTCCTGTTCAAGCAGAGAAAAAACATCCGCGGCCAGGCCCTTCGGGAAAAGCCGGAACATCTTGAGCATATCCTCGTCTTCCATCATTTCCAGCACGGCGGCGACGTCAGGCTCATTCATTTCCGCGGCTTTTTCCCGCAGATCAGAGTAGCGTTTGTTTTTTAACAGATCCCGGAATTCTTCAAGATCCTTATGATCCTTTTCTTCGTTCATGGCAATTCCTCCTTCGGCAGATCATATGATCAGACAATGATAAAAACATGCGGCACAAACTCACACCGTCACTACTCATACGACCACCTCCGTTCATTACCAATTTTTATTTTATAAAGTATCCCGCAGCGAGGTCAATTCATTTTCCCTGCGTATCCCTGTTTTTCTGCAGCAGTTCCATGACCCGTCCGGCATCGGCGTCATACTGCCCTTCAGCCTGCAGCAGTTCCAGATATGCTTCACAGCGGGCGGCCTGCTTGCGGATCACCCGGATATTGTTGTCAACTTCCTGCCTGGTGCCGTCGGCGAAGATCAGCAGGCTGCGGTCCGGGCCCACGGCCCTGTACCGGAACAGGTCGTTATAGCTGATCCAGGTGCAGCCGGGCTGTTTCATGCCGGTCAGCGGGAAATACATGTGGCCGCTCTTTTCACTGATCAGCACTGCGGCTTTCTGCCGGACGTGCAGGAGCTCACAGAACGATTCTATCCGGCCGCTCAGGGAAGATCCTGCCCGCAGGCAGAACCGGTTCAGCACGGCTTCCGGCCGCCCCGCCAGCATGATCGTCCCGCCGCCGCGCAGAAGGCAGCACGTGTGCCGGTCCTCCTCCTTCAGCAGCAGGACATCCTGCAGGCTGAAAGATTCATTCTTCATAGTACAGGGCGCTGCCGGAGTCATCATCCGGTTCATCATCCACGTTGTCATAGTAGCGGTAGTAACTCTCTTCCAGGTTCTTCATGGTCTGCTGGTGGTTCTTGTCATGAATCCGGAAAATCAGATACAGCCCGGCCAGGACAAAAAACACAACAACCCCGACAGAGAGATAGTCACTCATGGATTCCAGCATGGCAATCCTCCTCATTTATCAGTTTAATCTTGAACAGCAATCATGTCACGTCATGACGGGAAAGATAGTCTGCCCCCTTGATGACTTCTTCGGCGGAAAGGCCGGCAAATCCTCTCTGCTGCTGAACCACATAGACACAGATCGCCACACAGTTGGCCAGGTTCAGGCTGCGGGCCTGCGGGACCATCGGGATCCGCACGCAATAATCTTCATGGGCCTGCAGGATAGTCCTGGGAATCCCGGTGCTTTCCCGGCCGAAGATCAGATAGATATCCCCTTCTGCCTCCGAATAATCAAAAGCGGAAGGATCCTTATGCCCATAGCGGGTAACGTAGTAATACGTCCCCCGGTTCTCACAGCAGAACGCTTCCCAACTGGGCCAGACATGCCATTCCAGCTCATCCCGGTAATCCATGCCGGCCCGGCGCAGATGCTTCTCATCCATGTAGAAGCCCAGCGGTTCGATCAGATGCAGGCGGCAGTTCATGGCCATGCAGGTGCGCATGATATTGCCGGTATTCTGCGGGATTTCCGGTTCATATAGAACGACATTAAGCATAGTGTTTCCGTCCCGGCAGTTTATAGATCAGCAGCGTCAGCAGCACCAGGAAACCGGTAAACAGCACAATGATCCGCAGCACCAGGTCAAAGAAGAACACCGACGGGAACATATTGATCATGATGGAGACATTCGGATCCAGCAGGTACAGGTCATTGTCGAAAAAGACTTCATGGAAAAACAGCCAGAACCCGTTGAAATCAGCCAGGCACCAGATCACGATCATCAGGATCAGCACCCCGAGCAGCGAAACACCGTTGCGCAGCCCTTTTTTCAGCATGGTACGGTGATCACTGCGGATCATCAGCCAGGCCGCGGCCATCAGGACTGTACCGAAAATCAGGGCAATATTGCGGGCTTTCAGGGCATTCTGATAGAGATTGCGCACATCAACCATATGCAGGGTTTCCCGCTTGTCATACACTTCCCGGACATAGCCGTTGACGGTGGCCGTGACCCGGATATCATCCCGTTCCAGCTGCAGGTAATCCAGCAGGACATCCGTTGCGTTGTACAGATCATTCTCCGACATGCCGATGCGCTCTGCCGTACTGTCCTTGGCATATTCCTTCCGGTAGAAAGACCGGTCGAAACTGCAGAAATCAATGATGGACAGCAGCACGCAGAGGCTGATCAGAAACATGCCGGCCGCACTACATATTCCGGCCCGTTTCATGCAGCCATGCCTCCAGTTTCCTCAATGCCTTGCCTCTGTGCGAAATGGCATTTTTTTCTTCCGGCAGAAGCTCTGCCATGGTTTTATGCAGCGGTTCATAATAAACGATCGGATCATAGCCGAAGCCGTTTTGTCCGGCCGGCTCCTGCGCGATCACGCATTCCACAGTATCCGCAAACACGGCCGGTTCTTCCCCGGGCCTGGTCCAGGCAATGGCACATACATACCGGCAGGTCCGCTCCGTGACTCCCTCCATGCGTTCCAGGATAATCCTGTTTTTTGTTTCATACGGCGTGTCATGGCCGAGGTAGCGGGCACTGTACACCCCCGGTGCCTTGCCGAACGCATCGATTTCCAGGCCCGAATCATCCGCAATGGCCGGAATACCGAAAACCCTGGTTACGCTCATGGCTTTCAAAACCGCATTTTCTTCAAACGTTTTGCCGGTTTCGTCGATATCGATCGGATGCGGAAGATCTTTCAGGCTCTTTACCGTATAACCCTCCGGTTCCAGCATCTGGCGGAACTCATCGATTTTCCCCTGGTTGGTGCTGGCCACCACTACCACTTTCTCCTGTGTCATATGTTTACCTTCTTTCAGATCGTGCTGATATATTCACTGAATGATTCATTCAGGTATTCCTGTACTGCCTGTCTGTATTCCCGGGATTTGTCAGATAGACGTTCATCCGGACATAACGGGTTGATCCACCGTTTTTTCGCGTCGATCCGCAGCCAGTCCCCTTCTTTATCAGGAACCGGAGCAGTACGCAGCTTGCCGAGATGCCGGAAAGCCGCCCATTCCGTATTCAGCGGGGACGCTTTCAGTGTGCGGATGACATCTTCTTCCCGGCGCATCAGATCAGCTTCGGCGAGGATGCCGGCCGCCAGGGCCCGCCGCAGCAGGATAGCCAGCCGCTCCATGCCATAACGGTCTTCCACGCTGGTATAGATCTTTGAGCAGGCCAGAGCGTACCGGCCGAAGTCAAGTGCCTTTCCGGCATCAGCGAACACCAGTTCCGTCTCATTCTGCTCATTGACGCCGGTCCGCAGGGCTCCGTACAGCTCTTTCAGTTTATCGAGCGGGACATGCAGCAGGTACCGCATCGTGCCGAAGGTGTATTCCAGCCGGTCTGCAGCCAGCTGCGGGGACGGATTATCTGCCACCGGATACATCTGGTAGTCTTCAACCTGCGCCACGGCAATGCCGTCCTTTGCCAGCAGTGCTGCTATTTCCTCGTCATGATGCAGAATGGCAGCCGTGTCCTTTTCAGTATATTCCTGCTGCAGATAATCTTCATGGACAAAGTCCACAGCATGTGAGAATACCGGCGTTGCTATATCATGGAAAAGCGCTGCCAGGGCTGCTTCCCGGCAGGCTGTAAAGTGCCAGGTAATCAGGGCAGTGCCGATGCTGTGCTGCAGCCGGGAACAGGGCACGGCGGTACGGTAGAGCGGGAAATTCGTGTAGATCATCCCGCAGTACATATCAATATCACTGAGCCGCCGCATGGCTGCGGTCTGTATGTAAGGCTGCATGAAATCCGGCACATCATCGTGATAGACAGTGAACAATTCGGAATTGAGATGGTTTTTTCTCATGAAAAACATTATAGAACAAAACAGATGAGGCGTCTGCCTCATCTGTCTGCGTATTCTTCCAGGATCTGCCGTATTTCCGTTTCATCAAACGGAATATCCTGCAGCCGTTGTGCTATGGCTTTCGTATCATGGATCTTCAGGCTGTCTGTATAGACTTCCGCCTGCCGGACCAGTCCTTCCCGCACATCCAGCCGGACCTGCCAGATACCGTCATTCAGGCGGTATTCAAGGGTTGTCTCAAAGGCCGGTGTTTCATTCATCAGCCAGACAGGATCAGCCAGTTCATCCCGCAGCCGCCGGATCACATCCAAAGCCGGAAGACTCCCTGCTTCATACGGACCGTATTGTGCGGAAACTGCCGCAATGATCTGTTCAGCAGTGATCTGCGGATTGATATCCTGCAGATTGATTACCCGGCTGCGCACCGAATCGATGCCGTGGGATTTCATCTTAAGCGGCGAAGGCTTCAGGGCGCCGGCGAGATTCTGCCGGTCTACGGAGATCATGAGCGTCCCGTGGTAGAGGTAACGCCCGGCCGCGGACATGGAGGCAGTTCCGGAGAACTTCCGGCCGTCGGCCAGCAGGTCATTGCGGCTGCCGGTTATGGATCGGATGCCCAGTTCCTGCAGACCTGCAGTCAGCCAGCCCAGCAGCGGTTCAATCCCCTTTTCGTGCGAAAACCAGGAATAATTCAGGTTGCCCGGATCCTGGTAAACAGCCCCGCCGCCGGTATAGCGCCTGACCAGCCGGATGCCGTGTTCCCCCATATAGGCAGGATCACATTCAAGCCAGCTGTTCTGGTTGCGGCCGATTACCACACAGGGATCATTGCGCCAGAAGAACAGGGTTTCATCGGTAAAGTGATCAAACAGATACTTTTCCGCTGCGACGTTGAAATACGGGTCATTTGATCCGGAAATCAACAGCTTTTTCATTACAGGTGCAGATGCCCGATGCCCAGATCCATCGCTGCTTCGTGAATGACTTCACCGGTTGTCGGGTGCGCGAAGATCATCTTCTGCAGGTCGGTATCCTTCAGGTGATTTACAACCGCCGCATTGACGGTCTCAATCAGCGAAGACGCATCCGCGCCGACGATGGCCCCGCCGACGATGACATCGTTTTCATCCTTCATGAGCTTGATGAAGCCTTTGGTTTCATTCATAGTCAGAGCCTTGCCGTTGCCGACATAGTCAAACCGGCCGGTCTTGAAGGTTCTGCCCTGTTTCCTGAGATCATCCTCACCCAGGCCGACGGTAGCTACTTCCGGTGATGTGAAGATAACGCTCGGGACTTCCTCACGTTTGAACGGATGTTCCTCACCCAGGATGGCATCCACGGCAATCATGCCCTGATGGCTGGCTGCGTGCGCCAGCTGGATGATGTTGTTGACATCGCCAATGGCATAGATGTGCGGTTTGTTTGTCCGCATGCACATATCGACCTTGATGCCCCGGCCACGCTCATTGAGCTCAACAGCAGCCTTGTCGATATCAAGGCCTTCCATATTCGGTTCACGGCCGATCGCGACGAGTACGGCATCGGATTCGATTTCCTTTGTTTCCCCGCCCTTTTCAAAGACAGTAACAGCTTTGCCGGCAGCACTGTTCTTCAGTTCGGTAACCCGGGCAGACAGTTCAAAGCGGATGCCCTTTTCTTCACCCATGCGGCGGACATACGCGGAAATATCAGTGTCAACCATGGCAATCAGCCGGTCCAGGAATTCCACAACAGTCACTTCCGCGCCCAGATCCCTGTACAGGAAGGCAAATTCCAGACCGATGACACCGCCGCCGATGATTGTGATCTTCTCCGGCAGGCTGCGGCTGGCCAGCGCGGTTGTGCTGTTGAGCACGAACGGCAGGTCGATGCCCGGGAAATTGATGCGGGAGATTCTGGAACCGGTAGCGATGATGACATCATCAAAGCCCATGGTGTATTCACTGCCGTCCTTGTCGTGAATCAGGACTTCCGTGTCACTGATAAAGGATGCGGTGCCGCGGATCACAGTTACCTGGTTGCTCTTCATCAGCGATTCAACCCCGCTGACCAGGCGCCGGACAACGTCATCCTTGCGGGCGATAATCCGGTTCATATCCGGTTTGACAGCCCCCTGGACATCAATGCCGAAGGTACCTGCTGTCTGAACCAGATGATTGACTTCCGCGGAACGGATCAGGGCCTTGGTCGGAATGCAGCCGACATTCAGGCAGGTGCCGCCGAGGTTTTCCTTTTCCACCAGGGTGACTTTCAGCCCCTTCTTGGCCGCATAGATGGCAGCGACATAGCCGCCCGGACCGCCGCCGATAATCAGCAGCTGGGCATATTTCCCGTCATCCGCTGCGGCAATTTCCTTTTCCTCGAGCGCCACGAGCAGCTGGCCGAGCTTGACGAATTCACCTGCCTTGACCCCGACAGAGGTCACAACACCGTCAGCCGGTGCCTTGTATTCACGGGTATCCTTGTCTGCTTCGGTGGCGACCAGGACATCACCCTTATGCACTTCCATGCCGGGTTCGGCCACGACCTTAACGGCCTTGCCGCCTTCGATCACGCGCAGTTCATGGCGTACAGGTTCCTTTTCCTCGGCCTTTTCGATTTTGACGATCAGCTGGCCAAGTCTGACAAACTTGCCTTCTTCCACGCCGATTTCGGTAACGACACCGTCAATCGGAGACTTATATTCGCGGGTATCCTTATCGGCTTCCGTTGCCACAAGAACCTGGTCTTTTTTCACCCGGTCACCGACTTTGACGGCAATCTTTGTGCATTTGCCGCCTTCGATCACCCGCAGCTCTTCCGACTCCTTGACCGGTGCAGCCGCAGCCGGTTCCGGCGCTGTTTCTTCCGCATCACTTTCCGAAGCGATGACAGCCAGCACCTGGCCGAGTCTGACGAATTTTCCGACTTCACAGCCAATGGATGTAATCACACCGCTGACCGGTGCCTTGTATTCCCTTGTGTCCTTGTCAGCTTCAGTGGCAACAATAACCTGCCCTTCTTCCACCTGGTCACCGACATTGACGGCAATCTTTGTGCACTTGCCGCCCTCAACAACGCGGATTTCGGTTTCCTTCATCGGCTTGACTTCGGCAATCGCCGCGACCAGCTGGCCGAGCTTGACGAACTTTCCTTCCTCCACACCGACTTCTGTAATTTTGCCGGCTGCCGGCGCTTTGTATTCACGGGTATCCTTGTCGGCTTCCGTTGCCGCAATAACCTGGTCTTTTTCAACCATGTCGCCGACTTTGACAAGTACCTTGACGCACTTGCCGCCTTCAACAACCCGGATCTCTGATGCACTCATAATTAATTCCTCCTGACTAAATCATTATATAGTAAAACCCGCAGATGCGGGTTTTAATGCTTTCTTTGCTGAAACAGTATCCTGCTTAGAGCTTGGCAAGCAGATCGTCGATATTCGGCATATCCATCAGATTTGCGGCATAGTGGGCAAATGTCACTGTGTCGTTTTCATCGATGATGAACATCGCCGGCAGCTGCTGCTCATCGCCTTCATAGTCACCATGGACAAATCCGGCTTCCTTGACCTTGGCACTCTTGGCCTTCAGATCATCCATACGGTCACCAATCAGGGCTTCCATGGATTCAGCCGGCTTGATGTCGAGCGCCTTGTAGATGTTCATTTCCGGATCGGAAATGATTTCAAACGGCAGCCAGGCATTTGTGTTCTTCATGTCATTCTGAATGTGTTCCTGATCAGACTGCATCAGAACGAAGACCTTGGCGTCCTTCTTCATGAATTCATCATAACGGTCAGCAATCAGCTTGCAGTCATAACGGCAGACTGTGCAGCCGATATAACGCAGAACCCAGAGAACGATCTTACCCTTCCATTCGCCTCTGAGGGAAACACCTGTTCTGTAACCGGTATTGAATTCGAAATTAGGCATTTTGTCGCCTGCAGCTAAACGTGGCATAGTATTATCCTCCTGTACAGTTTATTCATAACGGAAATTCGGTAAAATATCAAGAATTATGACTGAACTCAGCGCACGACCCGGTAATTCATCCAGGTGCCGCTGCGGTAGCGTCTGACAAAGAAGAAGATCCGCACAATCCAGTCCAGAAACATTGCGTACCATACACCGATTACGCCGAAACCCAGCCGGATGCCGAGAATGTAACCGCCGAGCAGCCGCATGGAAAACATGGAGCAGATCCCGACCAGCATGGTATAGCGGGCATCTCCGGAGGCCCTGAGCGCATTCGGCAGGACAAAGGCAACGGAATGCGTAATGGTAGCCACAACGCAGTCCACGATGATGATCTGCCGGACCAGTACGGCAGCTTCCGCCGTAAGTGTATACATTTTCAGGGTCAGCGGCAACGTCAGGAAAAGAAGCAGATTCGCACAGCCGGTCATGACGGCAGCCAGGAATACCATCCGGCGTATATAGAACCTGGCTTCATCATAGTCATTGGCTCCGACACAGCGGCCGACAACCGTCACGACAGCCATGCCCATGGCACTGTCCGCTATATAGGCAATGGTGCCGAGGCTGTTGGCTACCCCGTTGGCGGCGATCTGCGAAGTGCCCATGGTTGCGACAATGCTGGCCACCAGCACCTTGCCGAACTGGAACAGGCCGTTTTCAATGCCGTTGGGAACAGCAATGGAGAGAATCTTGCGGATAACGTTTCCCCGCCAGCAGAAGATATTTTTCAGATGCAGGACGATTTCATTGGCCGGGTTGAAGCAGCGCCGGATGATCAGTACCGCGGCCACCGCGCGGGAAATCAGGGTCGGGATTGCGACACCGGCCACGCCGATATGCAGAATAAAGATGCCGATATAGTTGCCGACCAGGTTGATCAGATTCATCAGCATGCTGACACGCATTGTCACTGCTGTCATGTTCATGGCCCTGTGCAGGGCTGCCCCGCTGTTGTAGATACCCAGAAACGGAAATGAGAACGCGGTAATGACAAAATAGATAATGCAGGCTTCCATGACATCCGGGGAAATGGAATGATAGAGTGTCCCGATGATCTGCCGGTTGAACAGCAGCACCAGTGACATGAATACCGCCGGCACCAGGAAGGAAATCAGCACCAGCTGTCCGGCTGCCAGATTACTGTAATCACGGTCGCCGTAGCCGATATACTGGGTGACAACGACTGCCCCGCCGGTAGTCAGGGCACCCATGACGGCAATCACCAGAAAGTTGACTTCGTTGACAAGCGATACCCCGGAAATGGCTGCCTCCCCGACAGATGAAACCATCATCGTATCCAGAATCCCGACCAGAATACCGAGGATTTGCTCAATCAGCAGCGGAACTATCAGCTTCTGCAGCTGTTTATTGGAATATGTCTTTCCCTGAACCATGATTCTTATTTTACGTACAGATCATAAAAAATCCAATGCAATAAATTTACATTTAATTTTCAGAAATGTTTGTTGACTTTTTCATTGTGAATGATTATATCTTTCATATAGAGATGAAATCTCTTATTAGATGGAGGAAATATAAAGATGGATGCTAGACAAGCGGCCCATGCCGTCAACGATTATGTCATTGCCTACCGCCGTGACATTCACCGCCATCCGGAGCTTTCCATGAAGGAATTCCGGACCACAGACCGTATCTGCGAAGAACTGGACAAGATGGGTGTATCCTACCGCCGGATGGAACCGACCGGGGTTCTGGCTGAAGTAAAAGGCGGCAAGGGTCCGGGCAAAACCGTCCTGCTGCGCGGCGACATTGATGCCCTGCCGGTCCAGGAAGAAACCGGACTGGATTTCGCCAGTGAGACACCCGGCTGCATGCATGCTTGCGGTCATGATACTCACAACGCCATGCTGATGGGGGCCGTCAAGTGCTTCCGTGATCACAAGGATGAATTTGCCGGTACAGTCAAGTTTATTTTCCAGCCTTCCGAAGAAACCGGTGAAGGCGCCCGGGCGATGATTGCCGGCGGCTGCCTGGAGGGTGTCGACTATATGTTCGGTACACATATCTCGTCCCAGGTGGAACTCGGTCATATCGAGGCCTGTCCGGGTCCGATGCACGCTTCCGCCTTCTGGTTCAAGATCAAGATCACCGGCATGTCCTCTCATGGCGCTGATCCGTATCATGGCCGTGATGCCGCGGTTGCCGGTTCGGCCGTTGTCATGGCCCTGCAGGACATGGTTGCCCGTGAATACAGTCCGATGGACCCGATGGTGGTTACCGTCGGTGATATCCATGCCCCGGGCCGGTTTAATATCATTCCCGGTGAATACCGCATGGAAGGCACGATCCGGACCTTCTCCCGCGAGATCAACGCTACGCTGGAAGATACGCTGAACCGTATTGCCAAGGGCGTTGCCGGGGCCTACCGCTGCGAAGCTGAAGTCGAACTGATTGAAGTAGCCGAAGTCAACATCAACAATGAGGAAGCATACGAGATCGGCCGCAAGGCAGCCGAAAAGATCGTGCCGGGCTGTGTTGACCTGGCCCACCCGCAGATGGGCGGCGAAGACTTTGCCTACTATACCCCGTATGTCAAAGCCAATTTCTTCACCCTTGGAGCCAGACTGCCGGATGCGGAAGGCAAAGTCTATCCAATGCATCATGGCAAGGTACTCTTTGACGAGCGCGCCTTCGAAATCGGTGTTGCCCTTTACATCCAGAGTGCCCTGGATGCGCTTGAAGCCTGACAGTTTAATGCAATGTCCTGCAGTCCGCAGGACATTTTTTCTGTTTCCCCCTTGCAATTCATTTCGGACTGTGTATAATTAGTTTCGTGCATTGGGGTATAGCCAAGCGGTAAGGCAACTGGCTCTGAACCAGTCATTTCAGGAGTTCGAATCTCTTTACCCCAGCCATGTAAAATCCGGACCTGCAAAGGTCCGTTTTTTTTCTATTTATTGTCTTTCTGTGAGTTGAATGAACATTCGAATAAAAGTATAATTACATAACAAGAGGTAAATGATCATGGGAGATGAAATTCGTACAAGATTTGCGCCGAGTCCGACCGGATATATGCACATCGGCAATCTCAGAACTGCCTTGTGGACATACCTGATCGCCAAGAAGGACCCCAACGGAAAGTTTATTCTGCGTATTGAAGATACCGACCAGGCCCGTCAGGTTGAAGGCGCTACAGAAATTATTTATGAAACATTGAAGCAGTGCGGCCTCAAGCATGATGAAGGACCGGATATCGGCGGCCCTGTCGGACCGTATGTACAGTCTGACCGCATGCGTGTAGGCATTTATCTGAAGTATGCCCGCGACCTGGTCCACCGGGGCGGTGCGCACTATTGCTTCTGCAAGGAAGAAGACGTTGAAGCCCAGCGGCAGATTGCCAATGCCCGCGGCGTTGCCTTCAAGTTCAATGACCCCTGCCGGCTGATTCCGTGGGAAGAAGCTGAAAAGCGCATTGATGCCGGTGAAAGCTTCACTGTCCGGCAGACCATCCCGGCTACCGGCACGACTTCCTTTAATGATGAAGTGTTCGGCACCATCACGGTTGAAAACAGCACGCTGGATGACAACATCCTGCTGAAGAGTGACGGCTTCCCGACCTATAACTTCGCCAACGTCATTGATGACCATATGATGGGCATTACGGATGTTGTCCGCGGCATGGAGTATCTGAGCTCTGCCCCGAAGTACAACCTGCTTTATGAGGCATACGGCTGGGAAATCCCGCGTTACGTGCACTGCCCGCCGGTCATGAAGGATGAACACCACAAGCTGTCCAAGCGGAACGGCGATGCCTCGTTCGCGGACCTGGTTGCCAAGGGTTACCTCCCGGAAGCAATCCTGAACTATATTGCCATGCTCGGCTGGGCACCGGAAACAGACAAGGAAATCTATACGCTTGAGGAAATGGTTGAAGCGTTCAACGTCAAGCGGATCAGCACTTCCGGGGCAATTTTCGATATCGTGAAGCTGACTTCGATCAACGGTATCTGGCTGCGCAATATGGATCTTGATTCCTATTACGAACTGGTCAAGCCGTGGATTGAAAAAGCGGTAAAGGGCGGCTATGACAAGAAGAAGATTGCCGAGATCCTGCAGCAGCGGGTCAACACCCTGGCTGAGATTCCGGAGATGATCGACTTCTTTGACACCATGCCGGATTATGATCTTGAGCTTTACAAGAACAAGAAGATGAAGACTGATGAAGCCATCTCCCTGAAAGCCCTGAAGGCAGTCCGGGAAACGCTCGCAGGCGTAACGGAATGGACACAGCCGGTCCTGCATGACACCCTGATGGAACTGCCGGCGAAGATGGAAATGAAGAACGGACAGATCCTCTTCCCGCTGCGGCTGGCTATCACCGGCAAACAGTTCACACCGGGCGGCGGCATTGAAATTGCTGACATCCTCGGCAAGGACGAAACGCTCAGAAGAATCGACGCAGCAATTGCCCGTCTCTCCTGATAGAGAAATAAAAACTGTATCCGCAGATGCGGATACAGTTTTTTTAGTCTTTATTGAGCAGGTAGCGGATTTTGCGGCGCACCCTTCGGAATAGCCGGTCGTTGCGGAACCAAGCCTTGTATTTGCGTTCGTCAAAGACAGCATCGAATTCCCCGATGAACTCGAGGAAGTCCCCGCCGAAACTCTTCTTGAAGTCCTGCTGGCCATAATATTCATCATGCGGGTCCAGGGAACCTGAGATGCCCTCGAAATCATATGTTTTGGCCCCCTGCCTGTACAGATCCTCAATGGCATACCGGTGCAGCGCGAAGGCAGCCCGGAAGTTCATCAGGGTCTTGGCCGTGTACATGTTGACATTCCAGACATTGACACCCTGCATGATGATGAATTTGGCGCCAAGCGGCACCTCTTCATCCCGGTCATAGCCCTTTTCCTGAATCTCATTGATTTCCTTCTTCAGCGCCTCAATGTTTTTGCGGACAGGTGCCATCTTGTTTTCATCCTTCATGAGCAGGAGATGCTTCTCTTCCCGTTC
>JAFOIT010000186.1 GCA_017420585.1 Solobacterium sp. | reverse complement strand
TTCGAGATAGGAGATATGCTCCTTCATATAGAAATACGCGAATTCTTCGTTGCCGTCCCGGATGGCCTCAAAAATCTTTCTGTGCTGTTTATTCAGTTCCTGCGCGATTGCATTCTGGTTTTCCGGAAGTTTATAGGCCATTACCTTTTCAGCCGCAAGATTCATTTTCATTTCCGCATTGATCAGCTGCTCGACGAATGTCAGCATATAGGGATTATGCGCCGCCTTGGCTATGGCAACATGAAAGGAATCAAAGATTTCTTCAAACCGGCTGGATTTCATCCGCTTCGGAAGGGTCTTCTCCAGGGCGGCAATATCCTCAGGCGTGGCGTTTTTCGCTGCTTCTTTTGCGATCACCGGTTCAAGCAGGAGCCGGGCCTTTGTCGAGTTGATAAAGTCAATCTCCGCATGCCGCCGGATATCTGCGGCCTCGCTGTCCCGCCTGAGGTCAGCCGGTTCCACCAGCACAAAACTGCCCTTGCCTTTCCGGGTTTCGATGACGCCCATTTCCGCAAGTTTTTTCAGTGCTTCCCGCACGGTAATACGGCTGACGCCGGTCATTTCGATCAGGTCTTTCTCACTCGGCAGCATATCGCCTTTTCTGTAAATACCGTCAGCGATGCTGTTGAGTATCATCCTGGCTACCTGTTCGTACAGTATTGTGACTCCGCTGATTTTCTCTATCATTGTTCCCCTCCGATTAAAAAAGCCCGCCGCTGAACTTATTATATTACATAATAACTTGCAATGGCGAGCCCGGTCCCGGTCAGGAAGCGGGAACCGTTTCTGTTCCGGTTATTTTACTGGACAGATGTCTTTTTTACGTGCTTTTCGCGCAGGAATGTGTAGATGATCACCAGCACGCTGTAACCCAGCATCATCTGCCATGCGCCTGCGATATCACTGAAGTTGAGGATGGCGGCGATAATATACCCGATCAGGGCGATTGTTGTCAGAATATACAGTGCTGTCGGGCCTACTTTGAAGGTTGACTTTGCCA
Organism: Solobacterium sp.; assembly: GCA_017420585.1. Classification (GTDB taxonomy): domain Bacteria; phylum Bacillota_I; class Bacilli_A; order Erysipelotrichales; family Erysipelotrichaceae; genus Bulleidia. Next base: position 2,142 of record JAFOIT010000186.1, on the reverse strand, counting down.
TCGCTTCCGGATTCTTTTTGTAGATCAGGTAGCCCGTCGCGATCGGGAACAGGACATAGATCAGTGAAACACCGTTGCCGAGGCGGGCAACCGTGCTGATGTCCAGGCCTGTGAGGATCGGGATTGCGCCGATGATATAGAAGATGATCAGGAGGACCCACGGTGTTCCGCGCTTGCTGATCGCCCCGGCCTGCTTGGGCAGCCAGCCCTCTTCACAGGCAACGAGAAGTCCCTTTGTGCACCATGTAAATGTCGCATTCAGTGTCGAAGCCACCGCGAACATGCCGCCGCCGACAATGAAGAAGTAATAAAGCGGCTTGGGGAAGATGGCCTGCGCAACCGGGATCAGGGTTTCACCGGCGACCACGTCAATCGGCAGAACGCCTACGGCAACGATACCGATAAATGCGTACAGAACCGCGACGGCAACCGTGCTGTAAATCATTGCCCGCGGCAGGTCACGGCCCGGATTCTTCATTTCACCGCCCAGTTCACTGAGGAACTCGGCCCCGCCGGTCGCAAAGGTCAGAAGTGACGCACCTGTCATGAACGCGACAAATCCGTTGGGCATCATTGTCTGGATTCCGCCCGAGAAGACAGACCAGTCAACCTTCGGCAGGCCGAACACCACAAACAGGCCCATCGCGGCTGCCAGGATGATAACCAGGACATTCTGAAGCTTGGCTGCCATGTCAACACCAAGCAGGTTCATGATGAAGCAAAGGGTCAGAATCCCGAACGCGACAAGTGTCTTGGGCAGGCCCGGGACAAGCCCGCACGCATAATCCGCAAAGGTTATGCCGAACATGGCGAGGACAAGCTGTCCCGCGACAAGAAGGGCAAGGTAGAAAAAGCCTGTCTTCGGTCCGATATAGTCTCTTACATATGTATACATGCCGCCTGTTGCCGGTACGGCGCTGCCAAGCACGGCCAGCACAAGATTCGGACAGATAACAAGGATTGCCGCTACTATGAACGCAAGCGGTGTTCCCGCCCCGGTTATTGCAATCGTAATTCCGGTGAGAGCCATGATGCCGGATCCGATAATCTGTCCGACACCGATACCCATAAGGTCCCCGAGTCCCAGAACGCGTCTCAGTTCAGTACTCTGGGCAGTGTTTTTTTCGTCGTTCTCCATTACTGATTTCCTCCCTTATACATTTCAGACTGGTATACCGACTGATGATTGACCGTCGTTGCTGTCTGCGGATCTTGTTCATTACCGTTTTGCCGGGTGCCGCAGCACAGTTTGCTCAGTCATATCTTGTCATATTAAATAATATCATTACATATTATGTAACACAATATGTATAGATGCTTTGCCCAGCCAGCCCTTTTGCATATAAAAAACCTTCCTGCATGGCCGTTCCAGCCAGACAGGAAGGAATAATCAGTTTATTTCCGTGATGAACCGGTGTCTGCCCGATGCGTAACGGCTGCCCTGACAGCGCCGAGACAGTGGATCCTGACAACCCGGCTGCTGTCGGTTTCCGCGGTTGACTGCAGCAGTTCAACAAACGGCATGACGAACTCCGGACGCCGTTTTCCAAGCACACGGAAGATCTCCGGGGCCTCCATCCTGACCCTGTCATCCGCGTCATGCAGCAGCTCCGCAAACAGCGGCATGCAATCCGCGTAGATATCCGGTGTATTCACGGCAATGTTTTCCGACGCCCAGATAAAACCCAGCCGGACCTTAGGCTCCTCATCTGCGGCCAGACGGAACAGGTCTGCCCAATACGGTTCAATCACCGGGAAGCTGCCCCGGCCGATCCTGCCGAGGGCATTCACCGCCCGCTCCCGCAGAAGCGGCTCCGGACTGTCACAGAAGAGGGCGATTTCCGATACGGCAGGCTGTACTGACTGCGGATATGATAGCCCCATCTCGCCAAGCAGCCAGATTGCCTTTGCCTGTATCTTTACCGATTCATGGGTCAGCAGGGACGAAACATACGGAATGTTTTCCTGCCACTGTTCCCTGTTTTTTGTCAGTACGCCAAGTTTTTTATACAGTTCCGTTTCCTTCATGCCGGTATCCCCCGGATTATACGGGCTGCGGTTTATGCCTTGATAAACACCTCAGGCACATGGACATCGTTTCCCCATAATATGAGGGTAATGTGGTGTTGTTACTAGTATCTG
>JAFOIT010000185.1 GCA_017420585.1 Solobacterium sp. | reverse complement strand
TTCAAAATTACCCGCATGGGCCAGCTGGTCGGAACCGAAACAGCCCGGCGGCTGGGACTCCCGTTCGGGATTGTGGACCTGTCCCTGGCCCCGACCCCGGCGGTCGGTGATTCCGTGGCCAGGATCCTGGAGGAGATCGGCCTTGAGCAGTGCGGCGGTCCCGGTACGACAGCGTGCCTGGCAATGCTCAATGACGCGGTCAAGAAGGGCGGGGTCATGGCCAGTTCTGCCGTCGGCGGGCTGAGCGGGGCCTTTATCCCCGTTTCGGAAGATGCCGGCATGATTGAAGCAGCCACGGCCGGTACCTTGACCATTGAGAAACTCGAGGCGATGACAGCGGTATGCTCGGTCGGCCTGGATATGATTATCCTGCCGGGTGACACCCCGGCCGAGACGATCTCGGCCCTGATCGCGGACGAGGCGGCCATCGGTATGATCAACAACAAGACAACTGCCGTCCGGGTGATTCCCGCGATCGGCAAGAAAGAAGGAGAAACACTGGAATTCGGCGGACTGATGGGCTACGGGCCGGTCATGCCGGTCAAGAAGACGAGCGCGGCCGTCATGGTCAGCCGCGGCGGGCGGATTCCCTCGCCGATTCACAGCCTGAAGAATTAATGAAACAGACAGCCGCGAGAGCAGGCATCCGGAACTGAAAGACAATGACTGAAGAAGAACTTGAAAAACTCGGGGAAGCTGCACGGCAGGACCATGTGCCGGTGATGATGGAAGACGGGCTGGCCAGCCTGCTGGATTATATCCGCAGCCATCCCCGCATACAGAGCATCCTGGAAATCGGTACTGCTGTCGGCTATTCGGCCATGAACATGGCCTCTGTCCGTCCGGATATTACCGTGGACACATTGGAAATTGATCCGCAGATGGCGGCACAGGCAGAAGCCAATATCGCTGCCGCCGGGCTGGCGGACCGGGTCCATGTGCATCTGACCGATGCGCTGGCATACCGGACTGAGCAGGTATATGACCTGATCTTCGTGGATGCGGCCAAGTCACAGTACCGCCGCTATCTCGAGCATTTCTTTGCCAATTCCCGCCGCGGGACGGTCTTCGTGTTTGACAATCTCTGCTTTCACGGGATCGTGGACCATCCCGAACTGACCCATAACCGCAGCACCCGGCAGATGACGGCCAAAATCCGGAATTTCCGGAACTGGCTCATGGTGGAACCCCGTTTTGCGGTGGAATATCATGCGGATGTCGGTGACGGCATTGCCTTTGCGAGAAGAGTCCGGTAGTTGCCCCGGCTCTTTTTGTTATGATACGCTGAACAGGAAAGAAGGAACGGAATATGAAAGTGAATCTGCAGGATGTCATGGACGCGCTGGACATGACCACCGGGGAAGAAAGTTACTGGTATGATGCGGATGATGACTGTTTTGTCAGAGCCGGTGAGCGCAATGAGGGGCATGACCTGATTCCCCTGCCGGATCATTATGAGATCAATGATTACGGCATCATGGAAGATTTCATTGAACAGGTGAAAGACGATGAAGCCAGGGAGTGGCTGGGCAATGCCATCCGGGGCCGCGGGGCTTTCCGCATGTTCCGGGCGACCTGTGAGCGTTTTGACCTGACCGCGGACTGGTATCGGTATAAGGAACAGGCCTACCGCTGGAAGGCGATTGACTGGTGCCTGGAAAACGGCCTGGAATACTATGATGAAAAGCCGGCCGACCTGCCGGAGGACGAGGCGGAAGAAGAGGAAGAACCGGTCATGATCCGCACGACGGAACAGAATATCCGCCTGGTTGAGATCAATCGGAAGAACCTGGTCGGGACCGTGCTGCTGGCGGCCGCGTATCTGAAGGAAATGAAGATGACGGCTGAGGCGGACCTGGAACTGGCCCGGGACCTGCTGGAAGATGCCCTGGAAAAGGGTGAAACAGTGCTGTCGGCGGTGCAGAGCGGGCAGCCGGTCGGCTTTGTCATGGCCGCGCCCGGGGCTGACTTCCTGGTCAGTCACCTGTATGTCAAAAAGGATTTCCGCCGGCACGGCATCGGTTCCCGGCTGCTGCAGCGGGTCGGTGAACTGGCAGAGGAAGAGGGCGCGCGGGTCCTGGCGGATATCGGTCCGGACAACCGGGTTGCCCGGCAGTTCCTGAATAAAAACGGCTATGGCCGCATTGAACATATCAGGCTGGCGAAAGGAGAAGCGGATGGAGCTGATACAGTGGCGTGAGCGCATCCTGCTGGCCCCGTATGAAGATGAACGCGACCGGCCGATCCTGGGCTATATAGAGGGTGACAGGTACACCCTGGCGGTGGATGCGGGGCATTCCTCGCTGCACCTGCAGGAATTCTACGAAGCCCTGCAGAAAGCGGATAAGCCGCTGCCGGACTATACCGTGCTGACGCACTGGCACTGGGACCACAGTTTTGCCCTGCCGTGGATCCACGGGATATCGATTGCCAATACAGAGACCGACAAGTGCCTGCGGGAAGTGCAGAAGAACATGTCCCCGGACTATGCCCGCCAGCTGATGGCCATGGAGCCTTCCATTGCCCTGGAATATGCCCCGGGGCAGGAAATGAAGGTCAGTACGCCGGATCTTGTCTTTGCCGGTCAGCTGACTATCGATCTGGGCGGGATCAGCGCACAGCTGTTCCACGGGGTATCCCCGCATACGGAGGATTCCACCTATATCCTGATTCCCGAAGAGGGCGTGCTGTTTCTCGGGGACGCTCCCTCGGGGGTTTATCCCGACTGGCACAGGGATCCGCTGAAGGCCCGGCAGATGATCGAGCTGCTGGAAAGCATTCCGTTTGAAATGGCGGTCGGCGGCCACTGGCAGCCGCAGACCAAGGCGGAACTGATCCGGTTCATTGCCGAAAACTGAAAAAAGATTCCCGTGAAGGGAATCTTTTTACTCCAGTGTTTTGATATACGGGATCTTCTGTTCGTGATTGCAGGCCGGCCAGTAGTAATCCGGAATGCCGGTCTTCATGAACGAAGTCCAGTAGCCGATGATCCGCCGGCTGAGCAGGGAATCGTGCGGGGTCATGGGACGCCAGCAGCGGCCCAGGGTCCCGAAGGTATACCACAGTTCCGACGAGTGGAACGCCCCGGCATCGTCCCCGGGCAGACGGTGCGTGAAGTAGTAGACGTAGGTCTGGGAAGGATGGACAAAGGCGAAGTTGATGCACCCGAGATAGAGCGGCCCATCCTGGGCATCCCGCTTCGGGTCCACCGTGATGTCATCCGCGGTTGTGCCGATCATGACCGGGACCGGCATCTGCCGGTCATGCCGGATGATGTCATTCAGGTCCTCATCCAGGACATAGCCGTCAATGGTCGGCCGGAAGGTCAGTCCACCGGTATGGCGGTACAGTTCCGGCAGGATGTCCACAAACTTCTCAGCCGGCAGCTGATACATATCCGCCAGACTGTGTGCCCCGAGCAGCTTCATGGCTAGCAGGCTCACATGCCGGGCATGATCCATGGTGCGGGCGGAAGTCAGGTTGTTGTGATAGCCGGCCCCGCTCTGCATGATGGCCCGGTGGAACAGGCCTTTGCACAGCGGCGAGCTCAGCAGGGTCTGGGTGCTGATCGCCCCGGCGCTCTGGCCGAAGACGGTTACCCGGTCCGGATCACCGCCGAACGCCCGGATGTTCTCCTGTACCCATTTCAGGGCCTGGATCTGGTCCAGGATCCCGTAGTTGCCGGTGCTGTGATGTTCATCCTGTTCCGCCAGTTCCGGCAGGGCCAGGAAGCCGAGGATGCCGACCCGGTAATTGATCGTGACCAGGATGACGCCTTCCCGGGCATACGCTTCCCCGTCAAATTCCATTTCATGGCCGAAGCCGTGGTCAAAGGCACCACCGTGAATCCAAATCGCGACCGGATAATGCCGGTCTTCACTGACCGGCGGCGCCCAGATATTCAGGTACAGACAGTCTTCACTCTGGACCGGCAGTGGATAACGGGGATCCGTATAGAACTCCCGTCCGTAGAACGGGTGCGCGGCCATATCCGGCTGCGGCGCGGCCGGCCCGAAGGACAGGGCAGGGCGGACACCCTCCCATGGTTCGGCCGGTTCCGGGGCATGCCAGCGCAGTTCACCGACCGGCGGTTTGGCATACGGCACCCCGCGGAAGATCATCATATTCTCAAGCTGTTCGCCTTCCAGGATTCCCTGTGCGGTTCTGATCTGTACAGTATTCATCGTTTTATACCTCACCCGATAATCCTATCATATTAGCCGGAAGTACACCGGGAAATTATTATGATCTGTGCAAAGAAAATGCTTGCATTTGAGGTTGCCGGGTGGTATATTACCTATGCACGCCTCAATAGCTCAGTCGGCAGAGCGAGCGGCTGTTAA
>JAFOIT010000184.1 GCA_017420585.1 Solobacterium sp. | reverse complement strand
CTCAATGAAGAGGGGATCAGCGCCGCTGCGGTCACAATCATCGGCGGCCTGGGCGCAGCCGGGGGACTGAAGCCGATCCCGGTCTACCATGACCTGGTCCTGGACCGGCCGTTTATCTACGCGATCGTGGAGGGCGGCGTGCCGCTGTTCATCGGGGTGGTATCCGCCATGGACGGCACGATTCTCTCCGGCAACAAGTCCGTCAATGAAAAACTCGGCACCGTGGATGTCAAGGTGGACGGGCTGCGGGTCCGCACCGGGCCGGCCACATACTATGACCAGGCCGGCAATGTCCTGGCCGGTGATACCCTGACGGTATATGAGACAACCGAAGGGGAAGGCTATACCTGGTACCGGATCGGCGTCAGGCAGTGGATTGCCGACAAGGACGGGGGCTGGCTGGATTATCATCCTGACTGACAAATGAAAACCTGCTGATCCGGATGCGTTCCGGACGGCAGGTCTTTTTGTTTATTTGCGGCTGCCGCGGAACATGAAGGCCCGGGCGGCATTGATGCCGATCTTATAGGGAAGCGGCCGCAGATCCCGGTCGGCTTCCTTCAGCTTTTCGCGGATCGGGATATTCTGCGGACAGTGCAGCTCACACTTGCCGCACTCGATGCACTGCGAGGCAAAGGCCGGCTCCCTGGTCAGGCCGACTGCCTGGGCAAACTGGAACCTGCCCTGGGTTTTGCCTTCCACATACATGGTGTTCCAGCTGCGGAAGATGCCGGGAATATCCACGCCGCGGGGGCAGGGCATGCAGTAGCGGCAGCCGGTGCAGCCGACTTTCTCATTCGCGAAAATGGCTTTCTTAACCTGTTCCAGGACGGCGAAGTCACTTTCCGTCATCGTGCCGGGAACGGTTTCATCCGCGATCCGGCAGTTTTCTTCCACCATGGCCCGGGAATTCATGCCGGAAAGGACAACCGTTACTTCCGGCTGGTCATACAGCCAGCGCAGGCCCCACTCCGCCGGGCTCCAAGTACGGCCGCTGTCCGCCATGGCTGTCTTTGCCTGGCCCGGCAGCATATTCACAAGCTTCCCGCCGCGCAGCGGTTCCATGATCACGACCGGGATGCCTTTGGCATACGCTGCCTGCAGGCCCTTGCGGCCGGCCTGGCTGACCTCGTCCAGATAGTTGTACTGGATCTGGCACATATCCCAGTCATAATCGTTGAGGATCTTCAGGAAGTTCTCGGTATTGCCGTGATAGGAGAAGCCGATGTTCCGGATGGCGCCGGAGGCTTTCTTTTCCCTGATCCAGTCAATAATCCCGACGTTCTTGAGTCTTTCCCACATGGCGATATCCGTCAGGTGGTGCATCAGGTAGTAGTCGACATGGTCGGTGCGCAGCCGGTTCAGTTCTTCGGCAAAATACTTTTCGGCAGCGGCTTTGGTGCTGATGAGGTACTGGGGCAGCTTGGTCGCGATATATACCTTGTCCCGCAGCCCGTTGCGCTCCAGAATCTCACCCAGGGCCGCTTCCGAGCCGCTGTATACATAGGCCGTATCAAAGTAGTTGACCCCGGCATTGTACGCTGTCAGGATTTCCTGCTCGGCTTTGGCAACATCGATGCCTGTGCCTTTTTTGGTAAACCGCATGCAGCCGTAGCCGAGTACGGACAGCGGGGTGCCGTTTTTATCATTTCTGTATTGCATAAACAATTCTCCTGAGCTTAACGATAGCACGCAGCCGGTCCGGCATGTAAATAAATGCAAAAAATTTAATTAGGTACCTTGACAAATATCTGCCAGGGTTATATATTGTGCTCGTTGGGTATTTAGGTACCTAAGAAAGGAGTATCAAAATGAGGAAAATGTTCAAATTCAACTACTTCCCGGAAGAGCGTCCGGAGGCAGAGGAACCGGAATACAGGCATGGCCCGGAGGGCTTCGGACCCCGCTTCGGCAGAGGTCCGCACGGCCGTCCGCCGATGGGTCCGCGGCCGCTGCCGTTTGATCCGGACAGCCTGGAAGGCATGGTCATCGGCATTGCCCGCATGATCCGCCATTCCGGCCGTGAGCGCTTCGGCTCCACCCAGGACAGGATCATCCGCATCCTGGATGAAAACGGCGGCACCATGGGCCAGAAAGCCCTGCAGGAACTGCTCCGGGTCAGACCGGGCTCCATCAGCGAAATCCTCGCCAAGATGGAAGAGAAGGGCCTGATCAGCCGCAGCCGCGACGAAGACGACAAGCGGGCCGCCCTCATCACCCTGAACGCGGATGTCCGCCCGGAAACTGAACAGCTGAATTTCTTCACTGCCCTGACCGAAGAGGAACAGGCAGCGCTGAAGGAACTGCTCAAAAAGGTTCTGGCTTCGAAAAAGCCGGAATAAACGGAAGGACCGGGGTCAGATGACCCCGGTCTTTTATGTTATGCTTGAGGCGTAAGGAAGGATACGACTATGAACGTGCAGTATACAAATATAATCCCGACGCCGGAACAGTACAACGAGCTCAGGGTCCGGTCCGGCATGGGCGGCATCAAGCATGACCGGGACCGGGTGATCAGGGCCCTGGCCGGTTCGGAGTTTATCTGTTCGGTCTGGAGCGGTGACCGGCTGGTCGGCTTCGGCCGGGTCATTGATGACGGCGGGCTCTGCTACAGTGTCAATGACATCATGGTGGACCGGGAGTTCCAGCGCCAGGGCATCGCGGACCATATCATGACCGAGATCGACGGCTACCTGGACACCCACGCGGACGAGGAATGCTTTGTGACCCTGATTGCCAAGATTCCGGCAGACCACATCTACCTGCGGCATAAGTTCGAATATATCGATCCGGCCAGAAGGTACGGCATGATTCGCCACCAGGATGACCGGGAACCACTGCCGTATTCGCCGAAGTGACGCGTATAACCGGTATCTGACAATATTGCTGAAACGAAAGGAAACTGCTATGAAAAAACTGTTTGATTCGGCCGGGGCCTGGATGTCTTCGAGT
>JAFOIT010000183.1 GCA_017420585.1 Solobacterium sp. | reverse complement strand
GTCAGGAGCTGAGATAACAGAAAAACAATCATGCCGAAATAATGAAGCATAGCAAGATTATAGCATATGCCGCATAGATACAGTTTTCATTTCCGGACCGCCCGCACCATGGATACCGGCCCGAACTTATCCCGGACAGCGGAAAAAAGTGATATAACTATCTATGATGAATAAACTCTTGCTGAAATCACTTTTTATATTGCTGATCAGCCCGGTTGTCTTCACCCTGCTGATGATCGGTGTATATTCTCTTCCTGTTGAGCCCATGTTCACGCATGCGGCCGCATCAGTGGATGTCTATCAGGAAAACAGGATCGATTACTGGACCGGGCTGGAGAATTCCTATTTTTCCAATATGGAACCATATACGGATTATCTCATGATCAATACCGCCACATTCCCGACCACAAAGGAAACCGTTGTGTATGACGCCGTGAACAATCCGCAGAAATTCAGTGAAAAACTGGAATGGGACGAACCGTTTTTCCTTCATCTTTCCGGTGATGACAGCAAGCTTGAAGATACAATCTATCCCCGCTTCTGGCACGGATATATGATCTGGCTGAAGCCGATGTTGCTGTTCTTCAATATCAGTGAAATCAGAATTATAAATCTGTACCTGACCATCGCATTATGCGGCCTCTGTCTCATACTGCTCTACAGGGAATTCGGTTGGCTCATGTGCATTGCCTTCAGTGCTGTCCTGTTTATCATGAATCCCCTGCTCTCTGTCCTGACCCTGCAGGGAGATGCCCTGACGATCCCTTTGGCCGCCATTATCTTCATGATCTGGAAAAAAGACTGGCTGAAGGAGAACCGGCGATATGTTTATTTCTTCCTGACCCTGGGAATCATCACTTCGTTTATCATGTTCCTGACCTATCCGCTGGTTACCCTCGCCCTGCCGCTGACTGTATGGATTCTGATGAATCGTGACGGCAGTCTGAAAGAACTGCTGGCAACCGGGCTGGCATGCGGCCTGGTATGGGCCGTCGGTTTCGCTTTCAACTGGGCCGCCAAATGGGCTGTATCATATCTTCTGACAGGCTATAACGCCATCGCCGATGCCGCTGAAAGAGCAGCCCGGCCATATACAGAAGGCGGTTCGTTTAATACCACATTCTACTGGGTCTTCATGAACAATCTGTACGTGATCAATGTAAAACCGTTCAAGTTTGTTTACCGGCTCACGGCTGTCCTGCTGGCTGCCGGCACAGCCCTGACCTGGCACAGAAAGAAAGAGTTCAGCATCCGGATTCCGGCAGCTGTATGCCTGCTGATTATTGCCGTGATGCCCCTGGCCTGGTACTTTGTCATGCGCAGCCATTCGGCAGTCCATCTCTGGTGGTCCCACAAGGAACTGGCAATCTCCTTCTTTGCCCTGTTCTGCCTCCCCCAGGTAATCGTAAAAGAAAAATAGATGCGGACAGATCCGCATCATTTTTTTACGTTGATCAGTTTGTGCAATGCCTGGAACTCTTTCTGCCGGTTTTCATCCGTCAGGAAAATCCGGTCATTTTCATTTGTTATACAGGCAATATCATCAGGTTCCCTGACATCTCCGGGATGGAACAGAACTTCCAGGTTCTTTTTTCTTTTCTGCAGCTCCCGCACAATCGGAACAGCGTTTTCATAGCACATATTGCCGGAGTACATGATGCCGGAAAAACCCCAGTCCTGCGGCGCCAGAATGTCAGGATACTTCCTCCTGTTCCGCCGGACAAAGTGATTCATGATCAGGACCTTGACAAGGTTGATTGCCCGGAATCCCTTCAGTTCCTTTTTCAGTTTCCGGTACATGCCCGTATCTTCGTACGGCAGGCGGATATATTCCACGTCCCAGTGTTTTTCTTCAATCAGCTCGGCCAGGGCATCAAATACGATGGGAATCATATGGTAATGCCCATGCCCGTCAATCCGCAGTTTACGCCCATCCAGCCAGGGCAGCAGTGCCTCTGCCTGCCGGCAGATTTCCGCCTTAACCTGCGGATAATACCTGCGGCGCATGGACGGCAGGTATGAAGCCAGCACAAGCGCTGTGAAGGAAACACGAAAAACATTGTCTTTATCGGTGATCAGATTAACCTGGTCATGCGGAGACAGGGCTTTTCCTTCGTAATAGTTCAAATGGACGGTCAGCAGCAGGTCCCCGGCCGTTTCCTTCAGCAGGGCCATGCATTCATCCAGATACGGACTGTTGGTCAGCACACTGACACCGGTCAGCACACCGTTGTGATAACAGTCTAGAATCCGGCGGCTCTGCTCCGGGAACAGGGCGTAATCATCCGCGTGAAAATCAATCATGATGTTCAACATCCCCTATGATGTACCGGGGCCGTTTCTTGGTTTCAATATAGTTCTTGCCGATATACTCCCCGACAATACCGATGGCAATCAGCTGCAGGGCTCCCAATGCCCAGATGGACAGGACAACGGTCGTATACCCGCTGACATTCTTTCCCTGCAGCCATTCGACAAACGTTACAATCATGACGATCAGGCTGACAAAAAGAATGAATACACCGGCAAAAAACACGTAGTGAATCGGGGCAATGGAAAACGACGTGATGCCGTTGGCGGCCAGCATCAGCATCTTTTTCAATGTGTATTTGGAAGTGCCGGCAGTGCGTTCCTTTACATCAAAGTAGACGGTGGAAGACGGCAGGCCCAGGGTCGGGATCAGGCCGCGCAGGAATACGTTCCCTTCGCCGTATTCCGCCAGCATGCCCAGGGCCCGGTCCGACAGCAGCCGGTAGTCAGCATGGTTCGGGATAATCGTTGTACCCATGAGGCGCATCATTCTGTAGAATATCTGACTGGTCAGTTTCTTGAAGAAGCCATCCGTACTGCGCGAATTCCGCACGCCGTAGACGATATCGCTTCCTTTCCCGTATTCATCCAGAAACCGGTCAATGGCTTCGATGTCCTGCTGCAGGTCGGCATCAATGGAGATACATGCATCACATTTGCCGCGGGCAAAATGATAACCGGCCAGGACCGCACACTGGTGGCCGAAGTTGGCTGTAAAGTGAATGCCGGTGATTTCCGGATGATCAGCATGCAGCTGCCGGATGATATCACCTGTTCTGTCCCTTGATCCGTCGTCAATAAAAACAATCCTTGATCCATCCGGATCTATTCTTCCCGCCTCTGCCAGCACATGCATTTTGTCCAGCAGCTGCCGGGCGGAATCTTCAAGGCATTCTTCTTCGTTATAACAGGGCACAACCAGATACAGTTTCATCATCTCAGCTCCACTTAAAAAGTATTATATCAGCAGTTTCCGGCGGAAAACGCAAAGAGCAGCAAACACTGCGGCAAAGACTGCCGAAACAACGCATCCGGCCCGGAAATACGGACAGTGATATGTTCCCCGGACCATGTGATCCCCGCCCGGGACACGGACCAGCATCAGGCCGCCGGCATCTGTGAAGTCTGTGTGCTCTCCATCGATTGTGATATGCCAACCTTCATCTGCCGGGATGCTGAAGAATAATGTGCTGTCCTCCGTATAATCCGTGCGGCAGGTAAAGCCGTGTTCATCCCTGTCAAAGTCCTTTACGCACCCCGCGTTGTTACGCGCGCACAGTTCGTCCAGAAGCGGTGAAACCAGCAGACTGTTCCCCTCCGTGTATTCCGGATATTGCTGTATCATGGCCGTGACATCCGCCGCGGTAACCGGCTGCAGCCCGAGTTTTCTGCCGGTCTCGTCATCCCTGACACACGGGGCATAGAGCAATGCAATTCCCCTGTCTTCCAGCGGAACCCTGTACCACTCTGCCTCGCTGATGTAATGCTCTGTGCGGTAGCCGATCTGCGCAGCTGCGTATGTCTTGACAACACACTCGACGCCGTTGCTGCTGTAACGCGTATACTCCTCGCCGGCATCGAGGATCGCCTGCGGGAATGCCTCCGTGTAATTCAGTCCGGAATCGACCAGATACCGGGCTGCAACTGCCTGCGGAAAGCCGGCGAATGTATGCTTGTATACCCGGGTGTTCTCGGCGTAGTACTCAAACAGCGTATCAAGTTCGGAAAGGGCCGGGCTGACTGTGGAAGTATAGGAAAGATTTCCGCTGGTGTTTTTGGCATTGCTGAAAAGAATCTTGGTGTTTTCGAAATTCTGATACCGGTATTCCGGTTCGATTTCCGGCATATCCCGGGCTGTTTTCTGCATCAGGATATATGTATCCTCAGAAACCGGACTGAGCTTTTTATACCTGTATTCATTGTAAGTAGTCGTAAGCATGGCAAACAGCGAAATGCAGATTAAAAGTGGCTTCCTGTATCTTTCCGGGGCAGATTTCTTCGCCCCCAGCTGCCAGGCATATATCATGCCGGGAATCATCAGGGCAAGAAAGAAATTAAAACGCAGCGGATGATACAGTGCCGAATTTCCGGCGTTATAGTTGTAATCCCTTGCGAAGGCAAGATATACCCGCAGAAAAACCAGCAGCGCCGCCTGAATGCACACACCTCTGCGCAGCGGATACACATCCGGGTTTTCAGCCACAAGCACGGTTGCAAGCGCCGCAAGAATGACAATACCGTACCACCAGCGCTGATAATCTGTAGTAAACAGCAGGAACATCGCGTTGGTTTCCGGGAACAGCCCAAGCAGGATGAAAATCACAAGTGCCCGGAACAGCCAGTCCCGCTTTTTCAGCATGTATGCGAACACGAAGCAGAAGCCGATGAACGGCAGGTGGGCGGATGTGGACGTCCAGCTGTATTTCAGCAGTGCCGATTCATCCCACATGATATCGCCGGGCATCAGCAGGCCCTTGATCATATACAGGAAATGATTCAGGCTGTAAATATGCTTCTGACCCAGCAGGAACTGTGAACTGCGCGGATTCTGAAGAACATAATAATAATTCGGTATCAGTATCAGTCCGGCCATCCCGGCCCCAAGCAGCGCATAAAAGAGGATCCGCGGAAGATCATGCAGCAGCCGTTTCGGCCGCTTTGCCACCGAAAACCGGATCAGATAGTAAATGACAAGGAAAATCGTACTCTGGACAAAGAAGAAATAGTTCACCGCAGCATTCAGGCATACGGCTGCCGCAAAGAACAGGCCATGCCCGGTCCTGGCCGCGGGGTCACGTTCATCCATGACCATTTCCAGACCGATCAGCATCAGCGGGAACAGAGCCACAACATCATGAAAATGATTGAACGAAAGATTCGTACTCTGGAAGCCGGAGAATGCATACAGAAGGGCCCCGGGCACTGCGTTCCACGCTGTTCTGGTAAACCTTTTCAGATACATCTGTG
>JAFOIT010000019.1 GCA_017420585.1 Solobacterium sp. | reverse complement strand
TGCGGAAACACGGGGCCCGGCGCTTTGTCGTACTGAACGGGCACGGCGGAAACAACGCCCCGCTGGACCGGCTGGCCCTGGACCTGCAGGAAAAAGGATGCGTCCTCATCCCGGTCAACTGGTGGACGCTGGTCTGGGACCTGGTGCCGGACTGGAACGGGAATACGCCATGGTCAGGCGGACACGGCGGCGCGGAGGAGACCGCTGCTGTCATGGCTATCAATCCGGATCTGATTGATTACGATGCCATCGCCGACTCCGGCCTCAAGGGGCTCAGTGACGAACTGCCCTTCTCCAGCCTGGCAACGATACGCTTCCGGGGTGTGGATATCCCGGTACGCCGCTTCTCCCGCGGTGTGACGGACAACGGCTGGGCCGGCAATGATCACCCGAAATACGCCACGAAGGAATGGGGCGAACAGATGATTCAGGCAACCGCGGAATATACCGCCGCCCTGATCGAAGCCCTGAAGAAGGTTGATCTGAGCCGCTGAGCAGCCATGCAGAAGCCGCCGGGTTTTTATCCGGCGGCCTTTTTGTATATCAGTCTGTTCCAGCTCAGGGCTGGTCAGCATAGAAGTATCCGTTGAGCCCCGTAGCAACCGTCGTTACATAGGACTTGTTCCCGTCATTGATCAGAATATCGTCTTCATAGAACGAACTGTGTTTGGTCATATAGGCCGATACCCGGAACTCATACCGGTTTTCTTCTTCGTTCCATCCCACATAGAACTGCCGTTCATCATCTGCCAGGGAATACTCAGCGACCGCCCGATACCGTACTGTCAGCCGCCAGCGTTTTGCCGTGTAGTGCCGGTCAAAATGCGCGGGATCGGTTTCAAGGTATTCTTCCAGGTGCCACTGGCGCCCGTACTCATCGATCCCGTTGCTGTTGCTCAGCCAGGTCAAGCCGCAGACTTTGTCCTCCACCCAGGTGTTTTCCGCTTTGACCGAAGCAGGGCTGATCGTGAACTGACTGTTTTCGGCAATCCATTCTGTCGGTGTATTCACCTTGTCGGTGGCATAACCCCAGCGCGGCTTGTATCCGAGAACTGCCTGGCCGGTAAATGAGAAGCCGCTGACATGGACTTCCATTCTGTCATAATTGGCGTCCTCCCGGACAAACACGGTGCCGGGCAGGGCCGGGATTGTCAGAGTGAAATGGCCGTCTTCCGTGATTGTCAGATGCGGCTGTCCCATGGTGCCGTTGGCAATACTGCGGAAACTGTCTGTTTCACTTCCGGATATACCGTCAACATTGACAATGCTGTCATAGAAGGGATTGCTGCTCGCACCGTGATTGAGGTACACCGGACCGTCATATGCGATGAACGGACCTGTCTGCAGTTTTTTCGGGGTAACGGTGAGCTCGGCCGTTTCAGACGCTATTCCGAGGTGTTTTGTTCCCTTTGTGTCCACGACATATTCGGTAAAGGTAACCTCGACATCAATCGGGCTGTACGGATTGTCCTTGTCCCAGATGTTGGAATAATTCACCTTGAGGGCCTTGCCCGCCTTCTCGATCCCCGCATAGTTGGTGGCTTTGATGCCGGTGCTGGTCCGCAGCGTCACCTCCCAGCCGTCGATCAGGCCTTTCTTTGCCAGACCCTCCAGTTCAGGGAGCTGAATGGCAAAATAAGCGTTGTCCGGGTCATCGGTCAGCACCGGTTTCTTTGTCTGGTCCATGGCGTAAATGGTGTAGCCGGCATCGCCGGTGGTCTTTGCCTGGCCCACCGCACCGTGAATCTCCATGATCCCCAGCCAGTTGTTTGACATATTGTAATCAACAAAGGCCGGAATGAATACACCCTTCTTCGTATTGTAGTAGGTGGCAGCCGGGACCAGCGTCACTTCCGGGAAAACAACCTGTATGTTTTCATCCGGAACCAACAGCACCGGCTGGGGTGTATTCCGGGTTTTCTGGATGAATCCCCGCAGGCGCAGGAAATAGCTTTCATCACGTTCGAGAATCACAGGATATTCCTTCCCCGGCTCCACAATGATCCGTTTGACCGGTTTGTACGGGGCCGCGGAAAACTGATTATAAAACTCTGTTGAAACGGCTTTACGCCGGCTGACCAGCCAGTTCCGCCAGTATTGGTCAAAGTCCTTTTCGGATATGCCCAGGGCCGCGCAGACCGGCACTGATGTGGCAGCTTTTGTAATCAGGCTGCGGGCTTTCATCATCTTTGCCGGGGTCACTTTCAGGCCGCATTCATCCCGCAGATACATCAGGAAATCGCCGAGATTATACCCTGCGTTAATCAGCAACCGGTTCAGCGGATCATCCTTCATTCCCTGGGCTTTGCCATCTGCCGGCAGGCGCAGTGCGCTCCAGTTATTGATATCTGTCGTTTTCGGATCAGTAATGATATAGGCCTTGTCCTGATACCATTGTTTGGCATTGCTTTCAACCATGATGACAACCATTTCGTCAAACCGGGTATCATCTGTAATCCAGTCAACCGGCAGGCGGTACATGTTCTGGCAGATATGGAACGCTTCATGGGTGATGGTCAGCAGCAGGTTATCCCGGTCTTCCCGGTTATCCCGGTTTACATTGCCGATATTTACTTCGACGTAGGAAAGTGAAGCTTTACTGGTGACGGCATGGGCCAGGTCGCCGCCCGTATTCATGATCTTGAACGGCACTTCATGCAGCGGCATGCGCACCTTTTCCTGTTCGGCCAGGTATTTGAAGGAAAGATCGATACACTCGTTGATGTATTCGATGATTTCCGGCATTTCCAGCTCTTTCAGCAGCCGCTTGTACTCCGCGTTGCCTTCCAGTTCCTGCCGGTAATACTCTTCCACATGGTAGTTTTCCCGCAGCCGTGAGAAAATGCCCAGGGTCTTGCGGTACTCTTCCGCTTCGGCCTGGGCGGCCGCCTGGATCTGCGCAATCCGGGCAACCTTGTCGGCCAGGGCAGGATCAATATCATCCATGCGCCACTCGATTACCCAGCTGGCGTAATCATTTGAACCCTGCAGCTTCAGGACCTGGCGCTTGAAGAAGTCTGTGGCACTGACGTCGTTTTTCAACGCGCCGGCTCTTTGGATGTAGTACTTGTTGCGCTGGATGTACTCCAGCTCCGCAAAGATCAGCACCGCCCCACTGATGATGCAGACAAATGCCAGGCTGTTCTGATTGGAACTGTAGCGCAGCGTGTTTCCTTCCCGCTGTGTCCGGTAAGCGTAATACTCCCCGGCCTCGTTGACCCGCACAACCTGCAGGCTGTCATAAAAGACCGGGTCGATATCCAGCGTATCCAGGTCGATGGTCACATCATACTGGCCGGGCATCTGTTCATCATCCGCCAGACCGGCATTGACTTCCCAGGCGGCGACGGCATAGAGGCCCTCTTCCTTCAGCATTTCATCTGCCGCGATAACGGCCGGATCACTTTCATCCGCCGGGGTAAAAATAATCTCTGTATCCTGATCAAATGCACCGGCATCCGCATGCACATGCACGCCTGCCGCCGGGTCCGCATTGATTTCCCGGCTTGTCC
Source organism: Solobacterium sp. (assembly GCA_017420585.1). GTDB lineage: Bacteria > Bacillota_I > Bacilli_A > Erysipelotrichales > Erysipelotrichaceae > Bulleidia. The sequence goes on along the minus strand of JAFOIT010000019.1, from coordinate 7,232 downwards.
CGACGTCCTCTGTGAAAGCCGGCACTTCTTCGGAAAGATCCCGGGGTGTTTCACTCTGCGGTTTGGCCGTGACTGTACTGCCGCCGGGACGGCTGCTGATGGTTGTGGATTCATAGTCCGGTTTGTCTTTATCCAGCAGGAAGCCCGGCTTCACAAACGCTGTAAAGCCCAGCGCCGCGGCCAGCAGGACAATCAATCCTTTGGCAGGCCCCTTGCCGGAACTTTTCTTCTGCGCCGGCGGGGTTTCCGGTTTCTTTATTTCCGGTTTTTTCGCTGTCCGGGACCGGGTCTTTTTCTTTTCAGCCGGCGGCACCGGGTCGGAGATCTTTACCGTGCTGCCTTCCGGAGCTTCGATCTTCAGGCCGCCCTTACCGTCTTCCGTTATCCTGACACCCTTGCTCAGATCCGGTACAGGGGTGCCGCACTGCATGCAGAAGCGGCTGTCCGGCTGCAGTCTGGCTCCGCATTTCATGCAGAAATTTGCCATAAACCGCGCTCCTTACTCCTGGCCCCTGGTCATGATGAACATGCCCTGATCTTCTTCCGAGAACCAGGCGTCACCGGCGATGCATTCCCGCCCCTGCCAGGCGTAATAGTATGTGATGTAGAGAACCGTTTCATTGCCGATCAGTTTCAGGGCGCCTTCTTCCGTCAGCCCGCCCGAAAACGGCTCATAGCCGGGATCTTCAAGGATGTCATACAATTCGAAGCCGTCACCGCCCAGCCGGGGATGCAGGGTAACAATCACCAGGTTGTTTTCCCGGTCCAGGGCCAGATCAGCATAGCCATACTGTTCGAAGAATGTCCCATCCTCTGATACGGATGTGTCACTGAGATAGTACTTCCACGCTCCCTCGGCATATTTGAGCGGCGGATATTCCGCATCGTCCGGGACGCCGTCATAGACAACGGATGTATAGAAGGCAAAATCATCCGGGCTGACTGCCGTATTGAAACCGTAGTTCTGCCCCGGTTCCGGATCCTCTGCCGGGCTCTGGGTCACCGGGGGCTCTGCCGGAACGGCAGGCTGGACCGCCGGGGCCGGTTCCGCGGTTTTATCCTGCTCTTCATTTACACTGCTGTCAAAGAAGTCATCTGACTCCGGTATGACTTCATTCTTTTCCGTCCTGTTCATGGCCGGGGCCATGGCGGCAGCCGCCTGCGAGGTGCACCCGGTCAGCAGCACTGCCAGGCATATCATCAGTTTTTTCATGCTTAATCGGTCTCCTCCGGCAGTTCTGTACTGCCGCAATGACAGGATTCTGTCATTTTCTGTTATTCATCTCTTGTGCCATGCATTGGATACGGCAAAAACCGGTATCACTGTATTCTGTACTGGCAGGTCAAGACAATCGGTAATTATGTCTGGCGGGTCCGGTCACCCGGATGGACGGATACTTCTTATTTATTATAAAAAAATGCCGGCAGCGCATACAACTGAATCCCGTAAACAGCCGGAAGCGGGGCTCATGGCAAAACCGGCAACTGAAAAGCGGGACTCTCATCCCGCTTTTGCGTGTAATTGATAACACGAATGACGCTCAGGCGTTTTTGACTTTCCAGCCGGCAGCTTCCCGCCGTTCGATGACAAAGTTCCGGTAAATACCTTCCTGCTGCATCAGCTCCGCATGCTTTCCCTGCTGCACGATCTTCCCGTGATCCACGACCAGGATCTGGTCCGCGTGTTCAACGGTCTTGAGCCGGTGGGCAATCATGACCACGGTCTTGTCCTTTGTCAGGGCTTCGATCGCCTGCATGAGCTCATTTTCATTTTCCGGGTCAACATTGGCCGTTGCCTCATCCAGGAAGATCACCGGCGCATCCTTCATCATGGCCCGGGCAATGGAGATGCGTTGCCGTTCGCCGCCGGAAAGACTGGCACCTTCTCCCCGGCGGAGTGCTGCCGGCAGTTCCGCCGCACCACCGGTGAAACCATCTTTTCCTACATCAGGAAATGCCGTCTCGAGTACGGCATGCATCTGCTGCTGAATTCGGAACAGCCGGTCAGTGATATTGCCTACGCCGCCGGTTTTTCCTCAACAAGTTATTTCATTCAGAACTTCCGGGAACTGACCGGTACTACCCCGCATCAGTACCGCAGGATACATAAGCCTGCCTGAATCCGTCCATGTTGTCATAACCTGTATAAGAAAAACAGCTCCCGCAGGAGCTGTAATTTTTTTACCGTCTGGTCCAGGTGCTTCTGGAGGCCAGGATGAGGATCGGGAAGATCTCGAGTCTGCCGGCCAGCATATCGGCGATGAACACCAGTTTGGACAGTGTGCCGTAAGCACCGAAGTTGCTGGTGGCGCCGACCGCGTCGAAGCCCGGGCCGATGTTGTTGAAGGTGGCCAGCACGGCTGAGATATTTGTCTCCACCGAGAAGCCGTCCAGCGATACAACAATGAAGCTCAGGATAATAATCGAGAAGTAAGCAATGAGATACCCGTTGAGATTCTTGATGACCCGTTCGTCCACCGGTGCCTTGTTGAAGCGGACCCGGCTGACTTCGGACGGGTGCAGGTTCTCATGGATATTGCGGCGCAGGGCCTTCATGGCCAGGATGATGCGGGCCACTTTCATGCCGCCGCCGGTACTGCCAGCCGAAGCACCGCTGATCATCAGGAACAGCATCAGCGCTTTGACAAACGGCGGCCACAGGTCCGTGTTCGTCGTGCCGTAACCGGTTGTACTGATGATTGAACCAACCTGGAAAGCCGCATGCCGGATGGCCTCACCGAGCGTCGGGTACAAGCCCTTGATGCTCAGGGTGATCATGACCGTGGACGCAATGACGATACCGATATAGGTACGCAGTTCCTCGTCCGCGAAGACATCCCTGAACCGCTTCAGAAGCAGCAGGTAATAGCAGCTGAAGTTCACGCCGAACAGCAGCATGAACACCGTGGTCACATTGACCAGATACGGGCTGTAGCTGCCGAAGGAATCATTTTTGACACCGAAGCCGCCGGTGCCGGCCGTGCCGAATGCGTGGCACAGTGCCTCGAACCAGGGCATCCCGCCGAGCATCAGGAACAGGAAGTCCAGCACCGTCAGGGCAACATAAAGCCAGTACAGGATCCGCGCGGTGTTCTTCATGCGCGGCACCAGTTTGCCGACCGAAGGACCCGGGCTTTCGGCCCGCAGGATATGCAGGGTGAAGCCCTCGTTCTTGCCGGACAGCGGCACAATCGCCATCAGGAACACCAGCACGCCCATGCCGCCGACCCAGTGGCTGAAGCTGCGCCAGTACAGGATGCCGCGGGACAGGCTTTCCACTTCCGGCAGAATACTCGAACCGGTGGTGGTAAAACCGGATACCATTTCAAACAGCGCGTCGATAAACGACGGTATTTCCCCGGAAATACAGAACGGCAGGCAGCCCAGGATCGACATCACGATCCAGGTCAGCCCGGTCAGCACGAGGCCTTCACGGGCATAGAAACCGGCCGGGGCATTCCTTGTGAGAAGACGCAGAATCCCTGCCACCGCCACGGTCGCGATCATGGCAATGATAAAACCCCGGGCCGCGGCTCTTGAACCGTCATAAAGACACAGGGCCAGCGCCGGTACCATGAAGGCAACTTCAATCAGCAGAAGCGGGGAAAGAATCTTCCCGATCATCTTATAGTTCATGGTATCTGTCAGTCCTCAAAAATATCGTTCAGCTGCAGGATCTTCGTATCGCCGTTGGTAACGATGACAACATTGTCACCCAGCCTGAATGTCGAGTTGCCGTGCGGCAGTTCGCTGTTCCAGCCGCGGGAAATGCTGACGACCAGCACATTCGGCTTGATCTTCAGGTCTTTCAGCGGTTCGCCGATATGCTTAGTCTCTTCATCAACGATGAATTCAATGGCTTCGCCCTGGCCGTTGGCGATCATATGGATCGTCTGGGCAGCCCCTTCCTTGTTCTGCATGGCCCGGACATAACGCACCAGGGACGAGCAGATCAGTTCCTTCGGGGAGATGACGCTGCCGATCGGCAGGGTATCCAGCACGCGGTTGTTTTCCGCATGGCTCAGTTTCGTGATGATGACCGGGACCTTCCGGGCATCGCCGTAAAGGGAAATGACGATATTAAGCTCATCCATGCCGGTCAGTGTCACCAGGGCATCGAAATTCTCAATCCCTTCGCTGTCCAGGAATTCCTGGCTGCTCGCGTCACCCTGCACCACCGTGACCTCCGGCAAAACCGTAGCCAGCTCATGGCACCGTTTACCGTCGCTTTCGACAATTGTGGCCCGGATGCCGCTGTTTTCCATTTCCTTGGCCAGGTAGTAGCTGATGCGGCCGCCGCCCACGATGAGCACCTGGCGCACCTTGCGTTTCAGGATATTCAGGTTATCGAGCAGGCTGGCCAGACTGGCCTGGGAACCTGTGACATAGGCGATATCATTCTCCTGCAGGACAAAGTTGCCGTCCGGCGTGATGCACTGCCCGTCCCGCTGCACGGCGCAGATCAGCACCTGCGAGCGGATACTGGCACTCAGCTTGCTGAGCGGAATCCCCTTCAGCGGACTGTCGGCACCGATCTTCAGTTCGGCAATCTCGGCAGAACCGCGGGCAAACATATCGATTTTCATGAAGCCCGGCAGCTGCAGCAGCCTGGCGATTTCCTTGGCTGCCTCCTCTTCCGGATTGATGATCATGTTCAGTGCGAACCGGTCCCGCATCAGGTAGGACTGATCCCGGTATTCTGGATTGCGGATTCTGGCAATGGTGTGCACATCCGGGTTCATGACATGGGCTGTCATGCAGCACAGCAGATTGACTTCATCCGCGTCGGTTGCCGCAATCAGCAGATTCGCATCCGCGACCCCGGCCTCTTCCAGCACCGACATGGTTGCCGAATTACCCTGTACGGCAATAATGTCATACTGCTCCATGATCTCTTCCAGCACCCCGGCACTTCTGTCAATCAGTGTTATTTCATGACCTTCTGTTGTCAGCTGGCGGATCAGGGATGATCCGACTTTGCCGCCGCCTGCAATCAGTATTTTCATAAGGCCTCCTCATATATCTGAATTCAAGTCATTATTTTATCACGGGCCTGCAAAAACAGGAAGAAAGACGACAGAATCCAATCATCTTTGCGGTACAGGGAATGATGTTGCCGGCTTCCCGCCAGTGCTTTGCATGGGAAAAGCCACGGATGTTTTGCGGTTGTTTATAATGGTACAATTGATCTGAAATGAAAAAAGGACGCATGCATAAATCAGCAGCCATGATCAGGAAAGCACAGCACTTTTTTACCGTGCATGAGATGCTTGTCTATTCCGGCTATGCGGCCTTCTGCATTCTGATGGCAATGATACCGCTGCTGATCCTGGGGATCGCCGTCATCAACCGGCTTCCGGGTTTTTCGGCGGAAGAAACAGCGGCGCTGATCTTCGAACGCAGCCGGATTGTACCGGAAGTCCGCACCATGCTTGAAAGCATGATCCGCAGCCTGAACCGGCAGTCTGACGGCTTTGTGGCACTCCTGTCAGCCGTGGCGGCACTGGTATCTGCCTCAAGGGGTATTTCAGCGATCCAGGTGGGCCTTAAGGCAATGCAGCATGAACAGAAGCATTTCTTACGGGACAAAGTAACAGCGATTATTTTTACACTGCTGTATATTGTCATGATACCTGCCCTGCTGATTTTCCAGCTGTTCGGGAAAATCGTGCTGGAATTGATCACACTGGTTACAGACCTGCTTTCCCTTCCGGATATTGCCGGTATAATGCTGATGGTTTTTGAATACAGCGGCATCTTCCTGATCGCTGCGAATGTCTTTGTTATTCTTCTGACTTATACATACCTTGGGGGCGGGAAACATGATCTGAAAGAGTGTCTGCCGGGGGCGCTCCTTACAGCTTTGATCTCGGCCCTTTTCACAGCAGCGTTTTCCTTCTTCATCCCGAAGTTCTGGAAAGCTTCCAACATATACGGTTCACTGGCAGCATTGTTTCTGAGTGCAATGTGGCTGAACATCATCATAGCGATTCTGTTTTTCGGGGAAGCATTCAATCAGGTTTTTGCCGATGAGAAGAAGAACTCACTGCCAGCGGAAGATCAATCATCGGCAACTGAGAATGCGATCTGACATCAGCCGGGATCTTTGCGTGTTTTCAACCGGGAGATTTGCAAGCATTCAGACGGGAACTTTTCACGCATCCGTCTGCAGTCACTTCTGTTTACGTACGTTTCTTTCTGTTTTACTATGAATCTGTAAAAATTTAAAAACCGGAGGATGAATCATGAACAGAAAACTCAAGGTCGGCATGCTGCAGATCCGGGTGGTTTTCAGCGATGCTCCCGGAAACCTCACCCGGGCCCGGGAAGCCGTAAAAAAAGCCGTAAAGGAAGGCGCGGAAATCTGTGTCCTGCCGGAAGCGATGGACCTGGGCTGGGCCAACCCGGAAGCGGCTGAACTGGCCACGCCCGTACCAGGGCCCGTCAGTGCCCTGCTCTGTGCCACGGCACTGAAGAACCGGGTCTGGCTGCTCAGCGGCATGACCGAAAAAGACGGCGACGATGTATACAACACTGCCCTGCTGATCTCCCCGCAGGGAGAAATCAAGGCGAAACACCGGAAGATCAATATCCTGACCGGCGTCGAGGATGTGTACACACCCGGGGACAGCCTGCAGACCGTCAAGACCCCGCTGGGCCGGATCGGCTTTGATATCTGCGCTGATAATTTCATGACCAGCCTGCCGCTGGGGCATGCCCTGGCCCGCATGGGCGCGCAGATCATCCTGTCCCCATGTGCCTGGGCTGTCACCCCGGACCGTGACCCGAAGACCGATCCGTACGGCGCCGAGTGGCATGAACCCTACAGCCTGCTGTCCGGCCTGTATCATATCCCTGTCATCGGGGTATCCAATGTCGGCCAGGTCAGCGGCGGCACCTGGAAAGGCTGGAAAGCCATCGGCAACTCGACTGCCTACGACAGCGACGGCACCCTGAAGACCGTGCTGCCATATGGCGAGGACGCCGAATGCGTGCGGGTCATTGAAGTAGAGCTGCAGGATCCGGAATACACCGGCACAGCCCTGTCCGAAGATATCACCCGGAAAACCCTCCCGGAATAACAGAAATGAAAAGCCTGTGCGGAAATGATCTGCCCCATTGAAAATGGACAGTAATAAACAGACCCTTGAGAGCACCTCATGTACAATCAAGGTACAGGAGGTGCTTTTACTATGGCAGGAAAGCCGAACAATAAATATTCGTATGAATTC
>JAFOIT010000018.1 GCA_017420585.1 Solobacterium sp. | reverse complement strand
TCCGGAATCATAGCCGGCATCAGCAGCTCCTGACAACCGGTGGCATCCATCTCTTCGCGGATGATCTCATTGATCTTGTTGACGACCCGCCAGCCCATCGGCAGCATCATGTAGATACCTGAAGAACTCTTTTTAATATAACCTGCCCGGACCAGCAGATTGCTCGAACGGGAATCTTCGTCCTTCACGTCTTCCCGCAGAGTATAAAAGAAACTGTTTTTCAATCTCATAGATATTTCCTCACATTCTGTTCGATTATAGCATGTTTCAACTTTACTTTGATTTGATTTATATTATAATAAGCAAAACTATCAAGGAGGAGAGCACGGTAATGGCCAAATATTACGAAGAACCATCCCATACTTTCAGTGAATATCTTCTGATTCCGGGGTTTACTGGTGAGGAAAACATTCCCGATAATGTTTCCCTGCGTACACCGCTGGTAAAATTTAAAAAGGGAGAAGAACCTGCCATTTCCCTGAATATCCCTATGGTTTCTGCTGTCATGCAGTCGGTTTCCGGACCGGAGCTTGGCATTGCGCTGGCCAAGGAAGGCGGAATGGCTTTTATTTTCGGATCCCAGTCCATTGCGAGCCAGGCGGAAATGGTGGCAAAGGTCAAGAACTACAAGGCCGGGTTTGTGCCGAGTGATTCCAATGTGAAGCCGGATACAACCATCGGGGAAATGCTTGATCTGCTGCATGAGACGGGCCATTCCACCATGGCGGTTACCGATGACGGTTCTGCCAACGGCAAGCTGCTGGGCATGCTGACAAGCCGTGACTACCGGATCGGCCATGTCAATATGGATGACAAGGTTGAAAAATACATGACCCCGCGGGAAAAACTGGTGGTCGGCAAACTTGGCAGCAATCTCAGTGAATGCAATGACATGATCTGGGATCACAAACTGAATCAGCTGCCGATTGTCGATGAGGAAGATCACCTGCAGTATCTGGTTTTCCGCAAGGACTATGATTCCCACAAGGAAAACCCGAATGAAATCCTGGATTCCGAGAAGCGGTTCATGGTCGGTGCCGGCATCAACAGCCGTGACTATGCCGAGCGGGTACCGGCACTGGTGGAGGCCGGCGTTGACTGCCTGGTCATTGACTCCTCGGAAGGATATACCATCTGGCAGAAAAAGACGATCGAGTGGATCCGTGACCATTACGGTGACACTGTCAAGGTAGGCGCCGGCAATGTCGTTGATGCGGACGGTTTCCGGTATCTGGCGGAAGCCGGGGCAGATTTCGTCAAGATCGGCATCGGCGGCGGCAGTATCTGCATCACCCGTGAAACCAAGGGTATCGGCCGCGGCCAGGCAACGGCTGTAATCGAAGTTGCCAAGGCCAGAGATGAATACTATAAAGAAACCGGTATCTATGTGCCGATCTGCAGTGACGGCGGTATTGTCTATGACTATCACATTACCCTGGCCCTGGCCATGGGCGCGGACTTTGTCATGCTGGGCCGGTACTTCTCAAGATTTGAAGAAGCACCGGGTGAAAAGCTGGTGGTCAACGGTGCCTATGTGAAGGAATACTGGGGCGAAGGTTCCAACCGGGCAAGAAACTGGCAGCGGTATGATCTGGGCGGTTCCAAGACCAAGCTGACTTTCGAAGAGGGTGTTGATTCCTATGTCCCGTATGCCGGTCTTCTGAAGGACAACGTGGCGATGACCACCGCCAAGGTCAAGTCCACCATGTGCAACTGCGGGGCCCTGTCCATTCCGGAACTGCAGGCCAAGGCAAAGCTGACCCTGGTGTCGGCGACATCCATTGTCGAAGGCGGTGCCCACGACGTTATCGTCAAGGCCCACGACCGGGAATACAACAAGTAAAAAACACAGAAAACGGCAGGCCGGCAGGCATTGCCGTTTTTTTTCACATGATGCCGTATAATGGATTCATGGACTCCGAACCTGTTAGCACAAATAAGAATCTGCGGGATTTCCTTGTCAGCCGCGGGGCGGACGAAGCTGTCAGGATCCTTGATTTCGGCGCGGAACACTGGCAGGTCTGTGATGGGAAAGAAGCCGGGCGGATTGTGTGCGGTGCAGATGGCGACGCAACCGCGGTGCCGAATGTAAAAAGGGCTCTGGAGCTGATTATCGAAGGCAACCGGCTGCGGCAGAAGCATAATCTCCCCAGCCTTGCTGTCGCCGATGAACTGATGGCCATGGCCGCAGTCAATGCCAATATGTCAGCGGTGATCAAAACCCACTGGCTGGGTCTGCGCGAAGCTTACGGCCTGCAGTATACCGGTGAGAATCTGGCCTGGGGTTATGAGAATCCTTTTGCGGGCTGGTACGAGGAAGAGGGCAGGTTATACGCGGCCGGCAGCCGCACCGGGACCGGTCATTACCTGAACCTGGTCAATCCGGAAAATGAAGCAGCCAGAAACTATACTTCCTGCGGTTTTGCCGTAACATGCCGGCCGGGGGAAATGCTTACTGCCTGCCATGAATTTGCGACAGATTACGGTCCCGGAAATACACCTGCCGGGACACGGATTACACTGGAAAAGGCTGTATCAGCGGAAGATTATCTGAATGATTTTCTGCGGTATGCGGCCGGATAACAACATACAGACGGAAGGGATTGCAACATGATAGTGGATGCTTTTTTGACAGAATTATTCGCACCGGGTTCTTTTTTAGGCCTGCCTTCCGCGTATGTCTTCGCCGGCCTGGCTCTGCTGCAGCTGCTGGGCTGTATCGGCTCATGGAAGGTCTTTGCGGCTGCCGGCAGAAAACCCTGGCACGCGCTTGTGCCGGGGCTGTATCACTATGATCTGTATGATATTGCCTGGACCGGGAAAGCCGGTATCATGGCGGCAGTCATGCGGCTGCTGCTATGCCTGACGGCCCCGTACGGAGGGGAAGTCCGGCATGGAGGCCTGGGCCTGCAGTTCTTTATTATTCTGTCGGTTGCGCATTTTGTTTTCTCGGTCATCATGAAACTGAAACTGTCACGGTCATTTGACCGGAATCTGACCTTTGCGTTCGGGCTGTTCTTCATGAATGAAATCTGCCTGTTCCTGTTGGGGCGGAAACCGGGTGAATACCTGGGCCGGACCCGCTACAGGAAAACACCGAAGAAGGGCATATCCAGGGCGCAGAGAAACCGCGACTTCATCATTACGCTTTACCAAAGGCGCAGCATCATAGCGCTGGCAGCCAGTTCCCTGGTCTGTGTTCTGACCTTCCGGGCGATCGCCGGCGGCCTGATCCAGAATCCCAGCGAGATCACACCGGAGCGGGGCGAGAATCTGTATAAGCTGTTTACCGTGAATTCCAATACACTGTCGATGCTCGCGGCTTCGTTCATGATTCCCTATGCCATTGAGGGTGTCCGCCGGAAAAGACTGTCTTTTCCGAAATGGGTAATCCTGCTGCAGTACAGCGGCGCGATCTGCACAACGCTGACCATGATCTTTGCCCTGACGCTGATCTGGCCGACGCTCGGGGCCGTGGCCGTAACCGGCATGAACTTCTGGCTGCATATCATATGTCCCATTCTGGCCCTGGTACTGCTGTTCAGTGTGGAAACAGATGACATGACAATCAGTGTTACGGACAGCCTGATCTGCCTGGTTCCGTTCTTTATCTATGCGTTGGTCTATATAGCCAATGTTTACCTGATCGGTGAGACCTTCGGCGGCTGGCGGGATATCTACCGGCTGATCACATATCTGCCGGCAGTGGTGTCAGCCCCGCTGATGTTCATGCTGGGCTTCGGGGTGGCCAGCCTGCTGCGTCTGATATACAACCGGCTGTCCGTATACCGTCACAGGAAACTGGTGGGGCAGTGGGCGGATGATGTGGACCCGGTGGAAGTGAAGGTTGGCATCCTCGGTATCGGCCGCTACAACGGCCTGCATTCCGAGCCGTACAATATTACCCTGCCGCTGGACATGTTCCAGGCGATTACGGAAAAATATGATATTCCGGCCCATGATCTGAACCGGGCGTATCTCGTCGGTGTGGAAGGGGGCGTCGAAGACAGAAAAGTGCGGCTCGAGGACCGCATGGAATGGCTTGGTTCGCTGATCGGCATACCGGAAAAGAAATATCAGGAAGAAAAAGAAAGATAGCAGATGATCTGCTATCTTTTATCTCTGTCAATGAACTGCAGCAGGATTATGGATACGGCGGACGATACCACAATTACAACCAGGAGGATGGCCCAGCATTTCCAGATCGTACCGGGGAGATAGTTGTAAGCCGGATTGGTGTTGTATAATCCGGATTCCTGCAGGACCTGGTCCAGTTTTCCTTCCCGCAGGATGGAATCGGTCAGTATTTCGATCGGCTTGTATCCGTCAATTTCCATGGAGCGGAATTTGAAGACCGTGTTCCACAGGGTTACCATCGGTTGGGAATTGTAATCGGCCAGCGTGCAGAGATCTTCCAGACCCCAGCGGGCAATGGTCAGGCCGGTGAGTTTTTCCGCCGGTCCTTCCAGATAAATCAGACCGCCTGAGAAGACCAGCTGGAAGATCAGCATGAACGGCATGACAGTCATGGCCGTGGTGGTGTTTTTAACCAGGCAGGACATGGCCAGTGACAGCATGTCGGCTGCGTAGGTAATCAGGAACAGGGAGATGCCGAAGTCAGCCATGAAGCTGCCGGTGATCAGGGATTTGTCCGGGAATTCCATGCCGGCAATATTGCAGATGACGATCAGGATGGCAGTCTGGGCCATGCACAGCATCATCTGATACAGCATGTGGGCAATGATATACGAGCTGATATACATGCCGGAACGGTGTTCCAGCTTGATGATCGGGCGTTCGCGGCAGACCGACTGGATCGAGTTGAAGAAGCCGTTCCAGATGCATACACATACCAGTGAGAAACATCCTGACAGGGTTCCTTCCTGGGTCTTGAAGATGTTGTTCCCGACCGCGAAGGTGACAAGGCCGGCAATAATCGCAGCCATCGGCAGGACCTTCCAGTCATTCTGGTAAATGAACATCCGCAGCAGCTTGCCCAGATAGATGAACGTCTGCCGGACCCGGC
>JAFOIT010000182.1 GCA_017420585.1 Solobacterium sp. | reverse complement strand
TGAACCGCCGGAAGAATTTCCGCCGGATGAAGAGTTGCTGCACCCTGCCAGCAGGGCAAGCGCAAGCATTGCTGAAAGTAGCTTTTTCATTCTATTCTCCCTTCTATTTGTCCGTTTCCCGGTGTAACCGCTTACATCAATGGTCATTATAATGGCTGAGTATCAGTTCTGTCATAATTCATGATCATGAAAACGGCTTCTCAGGAAACGGAACAGTCGTTTGGAATGATTCTGTGCGGGGATCGCAGCCTCATGTAAAAACCGCGAATAACTGTTTTCAGTATAGCGGGCCTCTGCTGATTGCGCAAACATGGTACAGAACATCACAATAAGTATTCATGCATGCAGATGCCTTTGCGATAAGAGTCTTTTTGTCACCCCGGTTTTTACTAACCCTGTTTTTTCATAAATATATCCGCTGTAATACGCAGATATCAGTTTTTCCCACCGGCTGCCACACGGCGGCCGAAACCGCCAACTTCACCAATGGATACAAATTGTGAGTTTTTGATGAAAAAATGCGGCCGCTGCCGCATCAGTCTGTTTTTTCGATTCGTATGCCTGTTTCTTCGGCTAGGTCTTCCGCCTCTTTCAGCACATATTTGTCCACCAGAACCGGTACATCAAGGCCCCAGTCTTCCACGACATTGCTGTACCGTTCGGGAAAACCCGCTTTGATGAGGACTGCCGCCGATGCCCGGTTGGCGGTCATGACATGTGCCGTTACCGTGTGCAGGCATACAGTCCTGAACAGGTATTCCCTGAGCAGCCGGGCAACTGCCGTGGCAATCCCCCTGCCCCAGTATTCCCGGCGCAGCCGATAACCGATGGAGGCCTTGCGACGCCAGAGTTCCCAAGCATAAATCTCGGCGATCCCGCACAGTGTGTCCGGCTGATCAGCCAGACAGACAGCCAGCAGAATGGATTCTTTTGTCCGGAAGCATTCTTCGTCCATCCGCCCGATCACTTCATAAACATCCTCGTATTTCTGCTCATACAGGAACGTCGGCAGATATCTGTATACTTCCTGATCCGTTCGCAGTGCCTGCAGCGCTTCGGCATCAGACAGCACGATTTTCCGCAGCAGAATTATGCCGTCTGTCAGAAACGGATATTCATCAAACAGTTTCAAGGCTGCCCCTCTCTTTATCCTGATTATCAGATAATTCTGTCCTGCCTTCAACCGTCAGGAACACCCCGGCAAAAAAAGTTTCCTGCCCGGGCAGGAAACTCTGTCTTGTTATTTGACGGCAGTGTCCGGAATCGGGCCGGCCGAAGCTGGTATGTCTGCTCCATATGCGGCCGCCGTTTCACCATAGGCCAAGATGGCTGCCTGCAGGTGTTCACGCATGTCTTCAATGGGATACATGCCCAGGTCATTCGCTGTCATGCCGCGGAAGGAGATCACCTCTGTCATCGGCGGATGATCCAGATCGAGCAGTGATATGGTCCGCATTTGATCCGGGCTCAGATAAACCAGCCGGACGCGGATATACTCCCGATCCTCTTCGTCTGCCCATTTTTCAAAGACAAGCTTGCTGCCGATCGGCGTACTTTGTTCAATGGAATCTGCCAGTTCATATTCTTCCGCATCCAGGGCAGCCAGCACACTGGCAATGTTGGAATCGTGTCCGCACAGGAACGTGAACTTTCTGCCCGGGCTGGCCAGTTCTCCTTCAATCTCCTGCAGCAGCGGATGGGCCACGTTGACGGCAATCATCGGCACGGAAAACAACGCCTGATCATATGCTTCTTTGATATCCGCTAGTTTCTGCCACTGTTCACGGTCCAGTTCATGGCCGAACGCGGCTGCTTTTTCGTCAGGGGCTTCATAATACTGCAGGATCAGGGCATCTGTCAGTGAATTGGCGATCTTGAGGGCACCGGTCATATTGGGCTCATCCCCCAGATTCAGAACAATCTCCGCCGGGCCATCCTTCAGTTCCGGCAGGGACCCGTTCCTTCTGCCGGCAGAATCCTCATAGTCCACGGTTGACGCGAGCAGATCATAACTGTCCTGCAGTTCTTCCGCCCGCGCCTGCATCAGCGGTATGGCTGCAGCCCGGTATGCATCACTCATAAAGGTCAGTTTCGGCGTGAAAACATCATCCATCGTATCGTAATCCGCATGATATTCAATCGGCACATTGGCAACCGGCAGGAACCCGGAAGAAAAATACTGTGCTGTTGCAATCGTACGCTGTTTGGCATTTGCATAGAAGCGAACCTCATTCCCGTCAGGTCTCCAGTTTTCCGTAACCAGCCCCTCACTGATCAGCCATTTGCGGAAATACTGGCCCATTGTTGTTTCAAGTGTCCCGCCCCTGAGCGAGAGCTCACTCGGGTTTGAAGACCATTCGTACCACTCATAGGGTGTTGCTTCCCCCAGCACCGAGCCGCTGCCGGAAAGCGGAGCCCGGATATTATGCCTGCTCAATACAACAACTTCTTTCAGCCGGTATCCGGCTTCCTGTTCCTCTTCTGCCTGCAGAAACAGACCACTCTGCAGAAACAGAAACAGCGACAGCATTACCTTAATCAGATTTCTTCCAAATTTGTTATTCATAGCAGTTTCCTTACAGACAGAATTAAGTTCATGCAGCCTGCTTCAGCAGGAATGACATTCTGTCTTTGATGATTATATAATTTATGTGGGAGAGAAGCCATGAAGAAAAAAACTATTATTGCAGCAGCCATGAGTGCGCTGCTGGCCGCCGGCTGTTCTGCGCCGGCCGCATCCACTCCGGAACCATCGGCTCCGGCCCACGAGGATATCTATATTTTCTATACCAGTGATACACACTGCGGCGTTGATGAAAATCTGGGCTTTCCGGCTCTGAAAGCCCTGGTGGATGACACAAAGTCTGAGCATCCTGCAGTGCTGGTTGACTGCGGCGATTTCCTGCAGGGCGGCACGCTCGGCAGTATCTCCCGCGGCAGTATCATCATCAATCTCATGAACCAGATGGGATATGACATTGCGACCTTCGGCAATCATGAATTTGATTACGGCATGGACCGGGCAAAAGAACTGATCGGCCAGGCACAGTTTGACATGGTCGCCGCCAATGCCCGCTATACCGGCAGCGGCACAAGCGTGTTTGAAGGCCTGCCGGCTTATGTCATCAAGGAACTCGGCGGTGCCAGGGTAGCCTTCATCGGTGTGCTTACGCCGGCAACCCTTACCACCTCCACGCCGACCTTTTTCATGGAAGACGGCGAAATCGTCTATGACTTCTGCGGCGGGGACAGCGGGGATGAACTGGCCGCGCAGGTACAGAAAGTTGTAGATGATGCCCGGGCGGAAGGTGCTGACTATGTGATTGCGCTGACCCATCTTGGTTCT
Organism: Solobacterium sp.; assembly: GCA_017420585.1. Taxonomy (GTDB): domain Bacteria; phylum Bacillota_I; class Bacilli_A; order Erysipelotrichales; family Erysipelotrichaceae; genus Bulleidia. Next base: position 2,195 of record JAFOIT010000182.1, on the reverse strand, counting down.
ATCCCGGCTTATTCCCCTTATGATGCCATCTCCCTGATCCACAAGACAACCGGGATTGATGCTGTGATCGACGGTCATTCCCATTCAGTTATTATTGGTGATACCTACCCCAATGCGGAAGGTGAAGATGTGCTGCTCACCTCCGTCGGCACAAAGCTGGAAAATGCCGGTGAACTGATCATTACCGCTGATGGAACAATTGAATCCGTGCTGATTTCGGAATATGACCGCAAAGACGCGGATATGGAAGCGGCTGTAACTGCCGCCATGGATGAGTTGAATGCCATTCTGGCAGAACCGCTCGGCACTGCGCCGTTTGACCTCGTCATTGCAGATGAAAACGGAATCCGGATCGCCCGCTCCCGTGAAACCAACCTCGGCAACTACTGTGCCGACGCCGTGCGTGCCGCCATGGATACGGACGCTGCCATTCTCAACGGCGGGGCCCTGCGCCACTCGCTGGATGCCGGTGAAGTCACCTACGGGACGCTGCTGAATATCTTCCCGTTCCAGAATCTGCTGGCTTCCTGCCGCTGCAGCGGACAGCAGATCATCGATGTGCTGGAATACGGGGCCCGCAAAACCGAAGGAATCACTTCGTTTGACGGCAATGCAGTCGGTGAGTACGGCGGGTTCCTGGTTGTCTCAGGCCTGAAATATACGATTGACACTTCCGTCGCTTCACCGGTTGTGGTTGATGATGAAGGTATGCTGACAGGGTTCGAGGGTCCGCGCCGGGTCAGTGATGTCATGATTCTTCAGGACGGGGAATATGTACCGATTGATCCGGAAGGTGAATATACCATCAGCAGTACGGATTATGTACTCTTTGACAGAGGTGACGGCAACACGGTATTCGCTGACAATGAGCCGCTGGTGCGGTACGGACCGGTGGACCTGGATGCACTGATCGAATGGTTTAAAGCCACCGGCACCATCGATGAACGTTACCGGACAACAGAAGGCCGCATCACCGTCAAGTAATTCACAGAAAAAAGAGCGCTGTCAGCGCTCTTTTCATTTACATGCTCTGACGTTGTCCGCACGTCACTCCCTGTCAAAGGCAAAGCCTTCCCAGACCGGTTTTCCCGTGTAGTCACCGGCTTCTGCTTCCCCGTGCAGCACCTTCAGTGTTTCCGCGGCCAGGGCTTCCTGCTCCATCTCACCGGGATATACATAAACCGGGGCGATCCATTCACAGCTGCGGCGGATGCCTGCCACGATATCATCAAAGCGCACCAGCCCGCCGGTCAGCAGGATCGCTTCTGTCTTCCCCTGCAGCACGGCTGCCATGGCCCCGATCTGTTTGTTGATCTGATAGATCATCGTCCGCCAGACCATGTCGGCCTTCGCATCTCCGGCAATTGCTTTCTCATGGATGGTATCAGCGTTGCTGGTACCGAAGTGGGACACAAAGCCCCCGGCCCGTGAGCACATCAGCCGCACTTCATCCAGACTGTGCGTCTCCAGATAATCGAGCAGCTTCAGCACCGGTACGGAACCAAGTCTGGTGGGCGTAAACGCCCCGTCACCGCCGGAGCCGACATTGCCGTCAACCATGCGCCCGTGCCGATGGGCGCTGACCGTGATGCCGCCGTCAATATGACAGACGATATAGTCACAGTCTTCGTATTTCTTTCCCATCAGCCGGGAATGATAGGACGCCACCGCTTTCTGGTTCAGCACGTGTGACTGGGCATTGCGGTACAGGCCGGCAATCCCCGTCATCCGGGCTTCATCAATCAGTTCATCCACGTTTGTCGGGTTCAGCGTGTACATCTGCCTGCCGTATTTCGTGCCGAGCTCATACGCCATCATAACCCCGAGTTTGGCCGGATGCTCACTGCCGCCCACCGCGTCACGGGTATCGCAGTACAGTTTTTCATTGATCCGCATGACCCCGGCCCTGCAGGGCTGGGCACTGCCGCCGCGGCCGACAAACACATCGATATCCGCCATGCGGAAATCGTGCTGGTTCATGACCTCCGCGATCACCCCGAGCCGGAACGGCACCTGGTCATTGACATTTGGAAACTGCAGCAGTTCCGGTGCGTCATGAAAGACGCTCTCCTCCAGAAGCAGCGTATCTTCTTCATACAGGCTCACCTTGGTCGAAGTTGACCCGGGATTGATAATCAGCAGTTTCATTGTAGTTCACCTCCAGGCAGTGACCGGAATTCTTCCAATGATTAAGT
>JAFOIT010000181.1 GCA_017420585.1 Solobacterium sp. | reverse complement strand
TCGGCAATGGCCTTGTTGTACGCGTCGATCTGGGTCATGGAAACATTGATATAGTCACGGACCTTGCTGACCGGCGGAATGCTGTTGATGATGATGTCCGCGGACGGATAAGCATTCTGCACAGCCTTGATCTGTGCTTCATAGCGGCTGATGAAATATGAGGCATCCGTGCTGTTGCCATACAGGTTATTCGTGCCGAATGTAATGATGACCCGTTCCGGCTGCAGGATTCTGACGGCCTGCGGCATGGTATAGCGGCCGGTGGTGAAATCCATGCAGGGCAGCCCGGAGATCGCGTCAATCCCCATGCCGACAACGCCGATGGTATTGTTCCGGGTCGTAAAGGTCTTCTTGGTTTCCGGATTCAGAATCCGCAGGAACCGGGCCGTATTGGAATCGCCCAGGAACAGGGTGGAATCGATATATTCCTGTCCTGCATCCTTAGTTTCCATCAGGACTGTGCTTTCCAGTTCGGTCGTGTCCAGAACTCCCTCACTGGCATCATACTTCTCATCAATATCAACCGTCGGCGAAGGTGTCGGTTCCGGTTTCGGCGGTGCTTTCGGCCACAGCAGCGCTGCGACCACCCCGATGCAAAGAACCGCCACTACCGCAATGCCGGCTGCGAACAACGGCTTGACTCTATATCTTTTTTTATTAAAATTTACCTTCATAGTGATGATATTTTATACCTTTTTGTGACTGCTGTCATGATTTGGTGTAGAATGTTAAAACATATGAGCAATCAGAATGAAATTATCCGCATGGAAGCGGAAACACTGGCAACGATCGGTGATGCCTACTACAGAGGCCTGGGTGTCGAGCAGAATTACGGTGAGGCGCTGAAGTTCTACCAGAAAGCAGCCGGCATGGGCAATGCCAGATCCCTGTCAAGGATCGGTCTGTGCCACGAGCAGGGCTTCGGAACAGAGAAGGATATCGAAGCCGCATTTTCCTGTTACGAGGATGCTTCGGAACAGGGTGATGTCTTCGGCATGATCAAGCTCGGTGACTTCTACCGTGAAGGGATCCCCCATCTGGTCCAGAAAGACGTGCAGACGGCTTCCGAATATTATCTGGATGCCCTGGAACAGGTTCAGTACGGACGTGATCTCTGGTATGCGCCGGATGTTTACCTGCGGGTAGCCGGCTTCCTCAAGGACGGAATCGTGACGGAAAAGAACCTGCACTCAGCCTACGATTTCTATGTTTCCGCGGCCGAGGGCTTCATGAACAGGATCGAGAACGGTGATCTCGACTGCGCTGACAGCCTGGACCTGGCGGAAGAAGGCGCAGCGGAATGCCGCCGGCTCCTGGAACAGTAAAAGATCCGGCAAACATCTGAAAATTTACCCTTTTCAGTACCTTCATCTTGTGCTATTATAGATAAGCACTTGATCTTGCAAGATTACTCAAGTGGTTGAAGAGGCAGGCTTGGAAAGCTTGTAGACCTGTAACAGGGTGCCAGGGTTCGAATCCCTGATCTTGCGCCATCAGAAAAAGAACCGCTCAGTACATGAGCGGTTTTCTTTTACCCTGTTCAGTCAATCATGAAGTATGTGATATGCACGGCATCCGGTTCCCTGACCGCCTGGCAGAAGAAGACGTGATTCTCCATCCAGCGCAGGTCTTCACTGTATACCTCAAAGAACGGAACCGTAGCGAAATAATACAGCGACGGGTCAATGAACTCACCCTTTAAAACCTGTTCCCTGTACGCCGCCGGAACTGTCCGCATGCCGTTGTTTTCAATGTAGAATGATGCGCCATCGGATAATCTGACCGCGTAGCGTGCTGACAGCTCACACTTGCCGTCCGGCCGGATCACCTGGGAATCCACCCCGCCCGGCAGGACAATGCCTTTCATTTCATTGCCGTCCGGATCAGCCCCGGAAACAGTCCCGCCGAGAATCGGGATCAGCTGCCGGCGGCCGTTTTTCCCGTCCTGGCCGACAACAATCGGGGCCGCTACCTGGACGGAGACTGTAAACAATTCTTTCATGGTGCCACCTCCTTCTCCATTATACCTGCCCGGCTGGCGGAAACAAAAAAAACCGCTGCAGCGGTTTGACTGTATATGGAGCGGATGAGGGGAATCGGACCCCCGTATGCAGCTTGGAAGGCTGCCGTTCTACCATTGAACTACATCCGCACAGATGACAAGTGGTGTCTCGGAAGAGAATCGAACTCTCGACCCACTGATTAAAAGTCAGTTGCTCTGCCACCTGAGCTACCGAGACATCAGAGCCGTACAAGGTCCATTTATCATAATCTGGATCGTTTTAGCGATCCAGATCGTTTAATCTAAGTGGTGGAGACGGGTGGTTTCGAACCACCGAACCCTGAGGGAGCAGATTTACAGTCTGCCGCGTTTAGCCACTTCGCTACGTCTCCACATTGTCATGGTGCCGACTATAGGAATCGAACCTACAACCTGCTGATTACAAATCAGCTGCTCTGCCAATTGAGCTAAGTCGGCAAATCATCTTAATGGTGGAGGTTAACGGGCTCGAACCGCTGACCCTCTGCTTGTAAGGCAGATGCTCTCCCAACTGAGCTAAACCTCCGTATCAAAATGCTAATTAAATATATCACAGCGGTACAGGTGCGTCAACCGGAAAATTTCATCAAAGTATATGATAATATACTGAAAGAAACGGGAGGAATCTTGGTATGTACAGAAAAACATGGCTTGAAGTAGACCTGGACGCTGTCATGCACAATGTCAGGACAATCAGGGAAATCTGCGGTAAACGTTTTATTGCCGTGCTGAAGGCAAATGCCTACGGATGCGGGGATATCGAAGTGGCCGAAGCCGTATGCCGGGCCGGGGCGGAAATGATTGCCGTATCCAGTACGGATGAAGCTGTCATGATCCGCAACCGGGGATACGGCGGTCCCCTGCTGATTGTCGGCGCGGTCGACAGTCAGGATCTGCCTGCCTTCCTGGAATATGACATTGCCGTGCCGGCCTATTCCATGGCATTCGTTGATGAAGTCACCGCCAGGGACTGCCGGGGCCTCAGGGTGCATATCAAAGTCGATACCGGCATGAACCGGATCGGTTTCCGGGACATCCCGGATATGCAGGAAGCACTGGCCAGAATGACCGCGGCCGGCTGCCGGGTGGAAGGCATCTTCACGCACTTTGCCTGTGCCGACACGGATCCGGATATGACCAGGCGGCAGTATGACGCCTTTGCGGCGGCCGTGGGTGCGCTTGATCACGCGTTCGAGTGGATTCACTGCGATAATTCCGATGCCAGCGTATCGTTTGATGCCCCGGTCAGCAACGCCTGCCGGGTCGGCATTTCCCTGTACGGCACTTCCACCTTCTGCCATGAACTCAGACCTGCCCTGTCGCTGTACACAACCATGACCATGGTCAAACATGTCCCGGCCGGGGAAACAATCGGCTACGGGGCAACCTATACCGCTCCTGAAGATGTCATCATCGGGACCCTGCCGATTGGCTATGCCGACGGGCTTTTCCGCCGCAACCAGGGCCGGACCGTGTATGTCGGTGACCAGCCGGCAGAGATTGTCGGCCGGGTCTGCATGGACCAGTGCATGATCAGGCTGCCGTACGAGTATCCCGCCGGCACCGTTGTCGAAATCTTCGGCCCGCATCTTTCGATTGATCAGATGGCAGAAGAACTGCAGACAATCCCGCATGAGATCATGACCCTGCTGAGTGACCGGGTAACCCGGACTTACAAAGAGGACGGGCAGTTTGTCCTTGAGGGCAATACCAGGATCGATGCCAGCATGAAAAAGAAGTGATCCCGTCACTTCTTCCCTCTTTTGACACTGACATCCAGCTGCGGCAGAAGCGCCATGATATCTGCCGCGGCTTTTTTCATTTCCCCTACAGTCTCCGGCGCCAGCCCGGTGAAGGCTTCTTCCGCAGCGGCAGCGTAATTGCGCTTATGCTTATCATTCAGCTGTTTCCAGGGCACGCCCTGCAGTCCCGCGGCCAGTTCACGGTGATACGGCAGGATGCCTTCCAGCATCCAGACAGCCAGCACCGGGTAGCCCGGATAGCCCTGCCAGTAGGTAGCGCTGTCGGTGGCTGCGTAGACGTTCCCGTCCGGGACCACCGTGTACGTTTTGCCCCGGTCGGACGAATCGATTTCGTAGCCTGCCGCGGTTTTCCGGACCCTTCCGTCAGCCAGCGCGCTCCAGGCTTCATAGACTTTTTCAAGGGGCGGCAGCTTTTTCAGCATGAACGCTCTCCTTTCGGGGTAACCGTAATCATGACGAATTCCGGATTGTTGTACATGCGGGGGATGCCGTGATAATGCCAGGCCATGCCGCGGCTGATCACCTCATGATTGCGGCCCAGGGCATGGATCCCGCTTGTATATTTCGGCAGAAGTCCCTGGTTCGGGGCGATGAGGCCCTGCCCGGTGCCCGGAAACCGCCACTGCCCGCCATGGGCATGGCCGCAGACAGTCAGGTCACAGTCCAGGGCTTTATATAAGTCGATCCACTGCGGCTGGTGCGAAAGCAGAATCCGGTAGCCGTCCGTGTGGAACAGCGCGTTGACTTCCTCTGCCGTGTAGCCCGGACCCCTCTTGTAATTCCGGCTCGATATGCCGCCGATTTCAAACAGGCTGCCGCCGAATTCCGCGGCTACGGAGCGGCCGTCCAGCACAATGACCCCGCGGTCCCGCAGATCCTGCTTGACAGCCTCCACATCTTTGCGGCGCTCCTCGTGGTTGCCGGTGCAGTAGAATACCGGGTAGTCCTTCAGCTGTTCCATCAGGAGGAAGCTGTTGCGGTTTTCTGTTTTTTCCTGGCAAAGATCCCCCGGGATCAGTATGGCATCGGGGGTTTCCTGCCGGACCAGGTCTGTGACCCGCTCCATGTGTTCCCCGTACCATGTGTCATGCACATCCGCCAGTACGGCAAACCGCACCGGCTTCCGGACGGCCGGTGTCAGGATCTCATAGCGGGTTATATCAAAGCGCACCGGCCAGCCTTTCAGCGCCGCGGCCGCCGCCGGCAGCACCATCAACAGTTTTTTCATATACTCGTTCCTTTTTTCATTTCCATCGCCGGCAGGCAGTTATTCCGCAGTCGGGCTGTTGACACTGCAGCCGACTTCAACCGCGAACCGGTCATACAGTTCACTGCAGCGGCAATACAGCCAGCCTAGATAGGCAAACAGGTCATGCACTTCTGCTTTCAGCAGGACCTTGCGGCCGTTCATCTGCCGGAATAAGCCAAGCTTTTCAGCCTGCCCTGCCGCTTCCTTCATGATGGCGGCGCTGTCTGTTTCCGGGTAGACCGTAAACTGGCAGTCCACCGGGAAGCTGATCATGCGGCTGGCTGCTTCGTTGACGCAGGCCGCTTCCCCGCCCTGCGGGCTGTCATTGGTCAGGGTCATCTGCATGGTCATATGGACACCCGGCTGCCACGCATGCACAAAACACGCCTTTACGGCATCCAGCACATCCCCGCAGCTGCCTTTGTATACAGTTGCCATCCGGCCGGTCGCCGCCGTAATGCGGGCTGTATCCGTCTTCGCAATCGCTCCCAGAATAATATCGATGTAAGCGTCACTCATCGGGGCCAGCGTAAAACTGCATTCCATATTCCATTCCTCTTTTCCGATCTCCATTATAATCGATCCGGTCACTGTTCATCATCCCAAAGCATGTTATGATTTGTCACAGAGGATATCTGTTA
>JAFOIT010000180.1 GCA_017420585.1 Solobacterium sp. | reverse complement strand
TATTGCCTTCCGCGGCGTTCTTGCGGACGCTGGCAATGCCGTTCAGGCAGGACTTCATGGCCTTGTAGCCTTCACTGACGGCGATGATCTGGCCGTTCTTTGCCTTCAGGCGGAAGCGGAATTCACCGGCTTTGTCGGTGTAGATTTCGAACTTCGGGTTCTTTTCCTTGGCGAAACCTTCGACGGTCTGGTCTTCAACAGCGGCGATCGGCGCATTGGTGATGACACTGGCCACACCGTTGCGGCAGGACTTCTCGGAAGCGTAGACTTCGGATGTGGCGATGACTTCGCCGTTGCCTGCCTTGAGGTCGAACTTGATGCCGGTCTTAGTCGGCTTAATGACGAATTTTCCCATGATTATTCCTCCTTTATGGATTTTTGTTATGTTAATTATAATTGAAGAATCTGCATATCATCAGGTTTTTTTACATAACACAGGAAAAAAACGATTGCATGAACGCATTTCATGCCAAAACAATTCATTCTGTTTACAAATAGACTTCTGCAGTCAAAAAAACAGCTGCAGGTTTTCCCTGCAGCCGCCTATTCCGTCAGCGCTTTGACCGCTTTGACAATTCGCTTGTCCGGTTCGTTGAAATGCCCTCCCGGGTTCATCTCGAAGATCACTTCAGCCCCGCCGCTGAGCAGCTCCGCGGCCTCCCTGGTCTTCGTTTCCACCTGGCCCATGACCGGGTTTTTTGTATTCTTTTCGGCGTCACCCAGGGACAGGTAGATCTTCTCACAATGCACCGGATGTTCTTTCAGATATGCATCGAACCCCGGATACCACAGGGAGCCGGATACACTGGCACAGGCATCGAAGACATCTGTCTTCGTGGCCGCGTACAGGCTGAACAGTCCGGCGAGGGAATAGCCCGCAATGATGAGCCGTTCCGGGGCCAGCTGTTCCCGGACCTGCGGCACGATCTCCGTTTCCAGCACCGTGACCAGTTCGTCAGCCCGGCCGCCGAAGTCCGCGCCTTTTTTGAAGATTTTCTCGGCCGGCCAGGGCGACAGCATGTCATTCCAGTCAAACCCGGACAGGCTCAGCAGGGCGCAGTCTTCCAGCTGCTCCGCAATCGGTTCGGCTTCTTCCTCCCCGACCAGGATCACCAGGTTCCGGCCGCTGCCGTACAGCATTTTCTGAATATTCATACAGGCTTCCTCCGCTGCTATTCTAGCATGGAAAAGGGCTCATCCGCAGACGAGCCCTTGTACGTATATTTTCCCTTCAGCCTCAGAAAATCAGCGGGATGATGAAGCCGGCGAAGAAGACGGATGCGATGGTAACGGTTGTGAAACCGGAAACGATGATCGGCGGCAGGACATGGTCGTGGATCTTCGCGCGCAGTTCTTCGTCGCAGTCCAGTGTACGGCAGACTTCTTCAGTGATGATCTGGGTGCCCGGGTAACCGATTGTGCAGCAGATCGCGATCGCTGCGGCCAGACGCCAGTCAACCTTCAGGATACGGCCCATGATGGAACCGAAACCGATAATGAAGATGGCACCGACGATCAGGGTGACAACCAGCGGGATCAGCATGGCTTTCAGGTCATCCATGGAAATGGTAGCCAGGGAACCGAAGCAGATGCACATGACGCACAGCATCAGGAAGCCGTTGGCGTGAGCCGCAACATGCGAGTTCTTCGGCAGGAAGCCGATTGCGTAAGCGATGATACCGACGATCAGGTACATGACGTTGACATTGACAATGCCTTTTGTCAGATATGTGGAAGCCAGGTAACCAAGCCAGGCAACGATGGCGATACGGGCGAAGACAGTGTTGTCACCGGCCATGAACTTCGGGAAGTTCTTGATCAGCTTCGGCTTGTCCTCGACAGCGCCGCCGGACAGATCCTGCATGACAACCTTGCCGTCAATAATGGCATTGCAGTACATGCGCAGCATGTTCGAGCAGATCGGCAGACCTACGAAACCCTGGCAGCCGATGATCAGGATGGCAAACGCAGCCAGTTCCGGGTGACCGGCATTGGCAGCTGCTTCAGCTGTCATCTGGCCGGCGATGATGCCGCCGGAAATCGGTGCGGAAGCACACAGCGCCCACTCACGGCCAACCAGCATGGAGCTGATTGTAAACGACTCAAGCGCCAGGCCAACCAGCGCAAACAGTGCGATGGCGACAGTCTTCCACTGGGCGAACAGGGTCGGCAGTTCGATCATGGTGCCCATGGAAACCAGCAGCAGCGCGATACCATAGCCGCCGGCGACGGTCGTAAGACCGGTAGATGTGATCGTATCCGCAGGAATAATACCCGTCTGGAATCCGACCAGGTACAGAATCATGGCAATCAGAAGTCCGCTGATACGTGACTTGGTCAGGTTGCTGACCCAGTCACCCATGGACAGGAAAATCACAAATACCATGAATGAGAATAATGGAGTCCACATAGTTTTTATCCCCCTTTGGCCTCTGAACAATCCTTCCCCTGAAGGATGTAGTGTCATTATAAAAATCCTTTTTTTCATTGACAAGAAAAATTTTCTCAAACATTTTCATATCTTTGAAACTAAATCAGGCGTTTTTCAATAGTACCCTATTGTTTAATGTGTATTTACCGCATATTTACGCAGTTGTAAATATTTTCATTAAGTTTATATTATTAACATTATAAATACATTATATAAACATTATAAGTTTATAAAAGGACCCCTTCCGGGATCCTTGTGTGTTTTATATGTCTCAGGCCTGCCGGTGTTCGCTGACGTAGTCCAGCGTATGGTGTGTTTTTCCGTAGATCATCGATACGGTATAGCGGAACCACAGGTCGATATTGAAGGCCCACCAGACCCAGTTGATGCTCTTGTGGAGGATCTGTCCGAACAGGATGACCAGGAGGACCCGCAGGATGACGCCGCACAGGCTGATGATGGACGGCACCTTCTCATGCCCGGTTGCCCGGATATAGCCGGAGATCACCTTGGCCATGTGCTGCGGGATCTGCGAGAAGACCATCGCGAACAGATAGGAATACCCGATGGTGATCAGTTCCTGCTTGTCCGTCAGAAACCGCAGGATCGCGGTGGAACCGAAACCCAGGAAAGCCATGGTCAGGCCGCAGACGATCAGGCAGAAGAAGTTCAGCCGCGCGTAATACCGCCGGTACAGATCATCATCCCGGGCCCCGATGGCCATGGCCGACAATGACATCGCCCCGGTCAGGAAGCCGGCTGACAGCACATCACACAGGCCTTCTGCCTGCAGGCCCAGATTATAGGCCGCGTAGAAACTCGAACCGTACAGCAGGATAACCCGGCTGATATAAACGGTTGCCACACTCCAGTAGGAATTCTCCAGCGCCACCGGCACACCGGAATTGTAGATGGTTTTGACGTCTTCCATGGCCGGCAGGCTGAACAGCGGATGATCACTCTTTATATCTTTATATAATCCCGTCGGACCGTAGATCAGGAACAGGCCGAGCAGGGTCATGCCCGACCAGGAAATGATCTGTGACCAGACTGCCCCGATCAGGCCGAAGCCGCCGATGCCGTTGAAACCCAGAATCAGCACGTAACCGACGATGATCGAAAGGATATTGCCGAACGCCGCGATGAACATCGGGGTGCGGGTATTGCCGAACGCCTGGAACGCCGCGGAATTCAGGCCGATCAGTGCCTGCAGCGGCATGAAGATGCCGAGCAGCCGCAGGATCATCGTGCCCCTGTCCAGCAGGGCCGGGTCACTGGTCATGATGGTCAGGAACTGGCGCGGGAACAGGATGATCAGCAGGGTCAGGATGACCGCTGCCGGGAATACGGAAAAATAGCTTTCGTGCTGCAGCCAGCGGCACCGCTGCAGGTTTCTCTCACCGAATGACCGGGCTTCCAGAATCATGACGCCGACCCCCATGCCGCGGAACAGCGCAAAGAAGATGCTGGCAATCCTGGTGCCCATGCCGTAAATCGAAATATCATCAACGGCCATCCTGCCGATATAGCTGGTCAGTATGGTGCTCGACAGCATCATCAGGGAATACTCGATCATGATCGGAACCATGATCTTCATAATCCGGCCGTCAATTTCTCTGGTTGTTACTTTTTCTGTCAGGGTCATCCGGTACATCCTTTCCACAAAGAAAACAAAGCCTGTCCACTCGCTTATACGTGTAATCATAATATTTTATAAAGGAAAAACAAGTTATTTACCTGCTTGAATATTCCGGAAAAGAAAAAGGCAGCCCGCAGGCTGCCTGTATGCTTATTCTTCTGTCCCGAGAATCGTGATGTCCCCGGCATATTTCTGCAGGCCGTCGCGGCTGCCGACAATGCAGTACGGCGCTTCCGCCAGGGTATCGCCCACCTTTGCGGCAACTGCCTTCAGCTGTTCTGCCGTAGTGTTCAGCACTTCGCGGCGGATCCGGCAGCGGTCTTCCCACTTGACCCCGGACAGCCAGCGCATATCCGCCAGCAGCACCCGGCCAAGCGGCGACTGCAGCGGTTCCATGTTGGAAATCGTGCCGATGATATAGGACTCCAGTTCCGCCCCCGAAAGATCCATATCCCGGATGACCGGGCCGGCAGACCGGAAGGCCCGCAGGGCATTGGCCGGATCCGGATCCCGGAAGGAATATGCCCCGATCATGCCGTTGGGGTTGGCGGAGAAACCGGTCCCGTAGGCCCCGCCCTTGACCCGCACTTCATTCCAGAGATAATCAAAGGTCGCAATCTGGCCGCACACCTTCAGGGCCCCGTCATAGGCACCCAGTTCCGCCGCCGTGCCGGCAAAGAAGATCTGGGCCGGGATGGCAATGCCTTCATTGCGCTTTTCCAGCAGCGGGTAACGGACCACACCCGGCTGGAAGTCGTTGACCGGCAGGGCCTTGATGAGTTTCTCCAGTTCCGGCAGGGTCTCTTCACCGGTAATGCTCACGGTCAGGCGGTTCTTGTTCACCAGGATTTCCCGGAACATTTCCGCATCATTCAGGAACGAATCCATCATGGCCGCATCTTCACTCAGCTTCTTCTGCCAGGCGGTGAAGGAGTACCCGCCGATGAATTCCCGGCCGGCCCCGGCAGCGCTGCCCATGGCGGAAGTCCGCATCATGGCGAAGGAATGACCGGCACTGATCATCGCCTGCCGCATGATTTCCACATACTGCTGCACCAGCGGCTGCACGGTCTCCCTGGTGAACTGCGTTTCCTGCAGAACTTCCAGGATCAGTTCCCGTGCCTTGGCGGCATTCTGTTCAAGCATGCTGACGGAAACCTGCAGCACCGGCAGGGCCGCGTCCGTACGCTGTTCCGGTGAGAGGGATTCAATGTTGAAAGCCAGCACGCCGAGGTTCCCCTGGATTTCCTCCTGCAGCTGCGCCGTGGTATGCTTTGCGGTCGGCAGCTGGGTCAGCAGCCGGGCAAACAGCGCCACCCCCGGCAGGTCATCCCGCCGGATCCCGGCCAGGTTGAAATACAGGTTCCAGTAAACAATCCCGCTTTCCGTGCGCGGATACTGGAGCTTCGGAATATAGTGCCAGGTTGAAACTTCCGGTTCATAACGACGCGGTTCCGGCTCGATATCACTCAGGCTCAGGGTCGGGATCTTCGCGGCGTCCTCCGGGCTGTCCGGGGTTGCCTGCCAGATATCCAGTTCCTCATTGAAGCGAATCCGCTGTGCCTTTTCTTCCGCGCTCCAGCCGGCAGCGATCTTCCGCAGGCGCGCTTTTTCCGCGGCCCGGCGCTGCTGGCCGAGTTCCTTTGACGGCAGGGCTGTCACTTCGGTCAGCGGCCCGCTCAGGAAAGTCCTGCGCAGCAGGTCTTCGAAATAGCCCGCGTCGGTTTTGTCCCGCAGGCTGCCGAAGCAGGCCCCGCTGTCCAGATACAGCAGCGGGTCCCCGCCGTACAGCCAGGAGTTGTACAGTGACTGGGCAAAAATAATGCCGGAAGGTTCCTTCTTTTCCCGGTACTGGAATTCCAGCTGGTTCAGGGCCGCGTGAATCTGGCTGTGGGACAGTCCGCCCGCGCACAGCTTCTCCACCGCGTCAATCAGGGCCGCCCGGGCCTGTTCGATCTTGTCCGGATCGGTATTGCGCACGGACAGGATCAGCACCGGCTGCAGGATCCCGTCCAGCAGGTCCAGTTCCACATCCTGGCCGAGGCCCGCATCCAGAATTGCCTTCTTCAGCGGGGCTTCGTTGGTGCCGGCCAGCACTGTCGTCAATACCGCCCAGGCCAGGTCCTGTTCCACATCGGTATAGTCGCTGACAATCGCTGCCATGGAGAACTGCGTCTTCTGCGCTTCTTCCTCCTGCGGCTCGATTTCGTAGTAAACCGTGCGCTGCTGCGCCGGCAGGATCTTCTGCAGCGGGATGTCCTCCACCGGCCGGCCGGGGCCGAATTCACCCAGGTATTCACCGATCAATGTCAGCACCGCTTCGATATCCATGTCCCCGTCCAGGAAGATCGAGGCATTGTCCGGATGATAGAAGCGGTCATGGGCTGCCTTGAACTGTTCATAGCTCAGTTCCGGGATCTTCTCCGGATCCCCGCCGGATACGTACTGGTAGCAGTTGTCCCGGAACAGCATCCGGAAGACTTCGTTGACAATCGTCTCATCCACGGACGCAAAGGCACCCTTCATCTCATTGAAGACCACGCCCTTATATTCCGGATCATCCGCTTCATTGCGGATTTCATAGTGCCAGCCTTCCTGGGCAAAGATCTTCTCGTTCTCCTTGACCAGCGGGTGGAACACCGCGTCCAGATATACTGACACGAGGTTCAGGAAATCCTTCGGATTGCGGCTGGACACCGGGTACATGGTCTTGTCCGGGAATGTCATCGCGTTCAGGAAAGTCTTCATGGAACTCTTGAGCAGGTTGACAAACGGTTCCCTGACGGGATACTTCCGGGAGCCGTTCAGCACCGAGTGTTCCAGGATATGGAAGACACCCGTATCATCTTCCGGGGTTGTCTTGAACGTTACCGCAAAGGTCTTGTTTTCCTCATCCCGCTTCAGCCAGATGATTTTCGTGCCGGTCTGTTCAAATGTCATTTCGATCAGCGTGCCGTCACAGTCCCGGACCGGGCGCACCCGGTCAGTCCGGAATCCTTTTACATTGATTTCTGTCATATTCTTCCTCACAGTTTCCACACTACCGGGTCAGTCCGGTAGGAACTTACAATTGCTTCGCCGCTGTCAAACCAGAACGCCGCATCCTCGGACGTGCTGTCCTGGTTGTACTTTGCCGCAAAGCCCGGATAATCCGCCGCGATGGCTTCCAGGGCTTCCGGCCGGGGATCGTATTTCAAGGTGCCGATCACATGGATCCAGGTGCCGTCTTTGCCCATGACGGCAATCTCGGCATGCGGATTCACGCTCAGCTGTTCAAATACATCCTTCTTTTTCCCGGTCAGGATATAGAGCCGGTTTTCAAAGACCTTGACGGTGCTGAACGGCCGCACACACGGCCGGTCCCCGTCCACGGTCGCCAGATAGTAGATATCGGCCTCTTTCAGGTACCGGTATACTTTTTCCACATCACTCATATCAGTTTTACTCCTGCCCATCATTATACTATCCGCAAAAGAAAAATACCGCTGATGCGGTAT
>JAFOIT010000179.1 GCA_017420585.1 Solobacterium sp. | reverse complement strand
GCCTGCATACAGCAGTGACGTAATCCAGTTGTCCGTGGTGCTGTTTTCCGCCTCATCCCGGAACCAGAACAGCATCGGGATGGCAAACAGACCCAGGGAATAACGATACGCATTGGTCGGGAAAAAGACCATGGCGGCGGTAAAGAAATAGATCGGACGGATTTTATTCCTGCTCAGCATGCCGAATGCGAACATGAGCACCAGGAAAACCGTCGGTGCATACAGCGCCACCCGATTGACCAGCCGGGAATCGATATTGCCGGTGATCAGCGTCATGATATAGACGGCCACCCCGCGGATATACTGGATCCGGGCAAACTCAATGAAATACATGGCGGCGGTAATATGCTTGAACCATGTGATGAATCCCTGAACGCCGCCGAAGAAAACAAACGGGACAAAAGCCACGATCATTCCGTAAAGAATCAGGCGGAATGTCTCTTTCCAGCGGCGTTCCTTGACGTACAGGAAACCGAAGATAGCCGGATAAATCTTCAGCCCGGCCGACATGGCAATAAAGATCAGGGCCAGTTCCCGCTTCACTTTCGAATCACTGTCTTTCCAGTCCAGGGCCAGCAGCATCATTGCCAGGACCAGGAAAATCGTGTTGCCGACAATCAGCCCGCTGCCCAGGAACGCCCCGCTTGCCATGATGCAGGCAAACACGGATTTATGCATCCTTCTGTGCAGGAACGACTCCACTGCCAGATATACGACGAGCACGGAGACAATCACAAACACAATATAGACATAGAGATATGCCCCGCCGTTATCTGCCGCCAGCCATGATACCGGCACAGCGCCATCCATTGCCGAGACTCTGTAGAAAAAGTAGTACAGCATATAGGAAAACGGCGGGAAGAAGCCGCCGTATCTGGAAACTTCATAAAGCTGGCTGCCGCTGGCACTGAAAATGACATGCCGGAAATAATCTGTCCCCAGGGTATCAAGCCCGCCCTTGAACGTGAACCAGCGCCAGGCTTCCTCCCCGGTCATGAAAGCATACACGGCAAACGCCGCCAGTTCCGCAAAACAGATCAGTAAAAACAGATTTTTAGGTGTCAGTTTTCTCTTCATGCCATGATTCTTCAGTCTCTCTGGAACAGATCCCTCGTGTAAACTTTGTCTGTCACATCCGCGAGATCGCTGCTGTATCGGTTGGTGATAATGCAGTCTGACTGTTTCTTGAATTCTTCCAGGTTATTGACAATCCGGCTGCCAAAGAACGTACTGCCTTCTTCAAGTGTCGGCTCATAGACGATCACTGTGGCCCCTTTGGCTTTGATCCGTTTCATGATCCCCTGAATGGAACTCTGACGGAAGTTGTCACTGCCGGCTTTCATTGTCAGCCGGTATACCCCGATGACAACCTGTTTCTCATTGCCGGCATTATAGTGGTTATTGTCATCATAGCTGTAATAACCCGCCTTTTTCAGCACCCGGTCCGCAATGAAATCCTTCCTTGTCCGGTTTGACTCCACGATCGCCTCGATCAGATTTTCCGGGACATCCCGGTAATTCGCGAGCAGCTGCTTCGTATCCTTCGGCAGGCAGTAACCGCCGTATCCGAATGACGGGTTGTTGTAGAATGAGCCGATCCGCGGATCCAGGCACACACCGTCAATGATGCTCCGGGTATCGAGATGCTTGCTTTCGGCATATGTATCCAGTTCGTTGAAATAGGATACCCTTAAAGCCAGATATGTATTGGCAAACAGTTTCACGGCTTCTGCTTCCGTCAGGCCCATGATCAGGGTCGGGATGTTTTCATCTTCTGCCCCTGCCTGCAGCAGCCCGGCAAACTGCTCTGCTTCATCCCGCATGCCCGGCTGGCAGCCCACCACAATTCTGGACGGATGCAGGTTGTCATAAAGGGCTTTCCCTTCCCGCAGAAACTCCGGACTGAACAGGAACCGTTCATATCCGTATCTGCTGATCAGGGTCTCCGTGTAGCCTACCGGTATGGTCGATTTGATGACGATCACCGCCCGGTCATTAACCCTCAGGACATGCTCAATGACAGATTCCACCGACGTGGTGTCGAAGTAATTCTGCTGCGGGTCGTAGTTTGTCGGTGTGGCAATAATGACGTATTCTGCTTCGGCATACGCTTTTTCACCATCCGTTGCGGCCTGCAGGTGCAGCGGCTTTTCTTTCAGATACGCCGAAATCATCTCATCCTGAATCGGTGAGATTCTCTGATTCACCTTATTTACTTTATCCGGATTGATGTCCACTGCGGTAACATCATTATGCTGGGCCAGAAGTACTGCCAGGGACAGGCCGACATACCCGGTGCCTGCTACAGCAATCTTCATGATTAAATTACACTCCTGAAGTAGTCGATGGTCTTGATCAGGCCTTCTTTCAAGGCTATGGTCGGTTCCCAGTTCAGTTCTTTTTTGGCCAGGGTAATATCCGGCTTGCGCTGCAGCGGATCATCCTGCGGCAGTTCGCGGTAAACGATGTTTGATTTTGAGCCGGTCAGCTCGATGACCATTTTAGCCAGCTGCAGAATCGTGAATTCCCCCGGATTGCCGATATTCACCGGGCCGGTGAAGCCTTCCCGGCTGTTCATCATGCGGATCATGCCCTCAATCAGGTCATCGACATAGCAGAAGCTCCTGGTCTGGCTTCCATCACCGTAAATCGTGATATCCTCATTGCGCAGCGCCTGGATAATAAAGTTCGAAACAACCCGGCCGTCGCCGATATCCATGCGCGGGCCGTATGTGTTGAAAATACGCATGACCTTGATATCCACGCCATGCTGGCGGTGATAGTCAAAGAACAATGTTTCTGCTACCCGTTTGCCTTCGTCATAGCATGCTCTGGGACCGATTGTGTTAACCTTCCCGCGGTATGTCTCCACCTGCGGACTGATCTCCGGATCCCCGTATACCTCAGATGTGGAGGACTGCAGAATCCGGGCCCCGGTCCGCTTGGCCAGGCCAAGTGTATTGAATGCCCCGTAGATTGATGTCTTTGTTGTATAGATCGGATCTCTCTGATACTGGATCGGGCTTGCCGGACAGGCCAGGTTGTAGATCTGGTCACATTCCACATAAATCGGTGTGATCACATCATGACGGATGAATTCAAAGTACGGATTGTCAATCAGATGACGGATATTGTCCTTACTGCCGGTAAAAAGATTGTCCACACAGATGACGTCGTTGCCCGCCTCAATCAGGCGGTCACACAGATGCGAGCCGAGAAAACCTGCCCCGCCTGTTACCAATACACGTTTGCGTCTCATATTCATTTATCCCTTTCTGTATTTCCAGATACAGTAGATGGCCCTGATGCCATCCTTGATGCCGATCTTTTTGCCTTCTTCGTTTGTCCTCGGGTAGTAGGAAATCGGCACTTCCTTAACCCGTACATGCATAGCGGCAATCTTGGCCGTTATTTCCGGTTCAAACCCGAACCGGCTTTCCTTGAGGTCTACGGATTGTATGACTTCCCGCTTGAACGTCTTATAGCATGTTTCCATATATGTAAGATGAAGATGGGTGAAGCGGTTGGACAGCCATGTCAGGAAGCCGTTGGCCAGCTGATTTGCCTTATATCCCTTTTTCTCCTGATTCAGAAACCGGGAGCCGTAGCATACATCACATTCATCATTGAGGATCGGTTCAACAACCAGCGGATATTCGTTCGGGTCATATTCAAGATCCGCATCCTGGACAATGACGATATCCCCTGTTGCATGCCGGAAGCCGGTGCGCAGGGCGCCGCCTTTGCCCTGATTGACTTCATGGTAAATGATTTTGCTGACGAGCGGCCGGATCTCTTTTTCAAGAATCTCCCTGGTACCGTCAGTGCTCATGTCATCCACCACTATGATTTCCTTGCTGTTTATCGGTGCTGCCAGCACCTTGTCAACGATTTCCCGGATACTGTCTTTCTCGTTATAACAGGGAATTACGATTGACAATGTAAAATCCTTTTTTTCCATATTCTGTCCTCAGCCTGTTTATTTTACATGATATACAAGAAACATTGAACCCGGATCATCGACTGTTTTGATCAATTCATACGTATGCCCATTGCAGTAAAATGATTTTTCGGGAGAAATTCCGCTTTTCATTGAGATAACATATTCAGGATCATAGGTACAGTTCATGCATTCCCCGGCCGGACCCGAAGTCAGATGCACGGCCTCAAAACCGGTTCCGTTTTCACTCAGGTACAGCATCAGCGGGTACTCAAATACAGAGGAATTTGTAAAAAAACCAACTTTTTCAATCTCATGACCCGACTTTTCAAGTTCGGAAATAATGGACGCATAGAAAGCTTTTTCACCGGGATTTTCACGGAAATACTGTTCCTGACGGGCCGCGCCGTGACTGCCGGCTCCTTCTGCGGCGATTGCCCCGTGATAATTCCACGACAGCATCACATTGACGGCTGTAAATACCGCAAATAAAATCCATGGGATCACATATAACCCCGTTCTGACATTTTTGCGTGAATCCATTTCATTCAGCAGATATCCGCATGCTGCAGCTGACAGAATGCATGAATGCAGCATCAGGCGGCTGCCCCAGGGCTGCCATCTTGTAACGCTCATGGTCATCAGAACAGACAGCAGGAGGCACAGGATCAATGACCCGTATCTGTTTTCAGATCTGTTTTTCTCATGCGGCAGAAAGCACAGCAAATAGACAATCGTCACTATGATTGTGAGCAGAATGATCCCGGGAGCACCGGCCAGATCCATATTATTGGAATAATAAATAGTATACTCTATTCCGCCGAATGAAATTGCTTCGGCATTCAGGTCTGCCCCCAGCAGCGAAGCAAGTTTCCTGCCCAGCAGAATCCATTTTGATCCGGTATAAGGCAAAACAGATAAACAGCCGAAATTCTTATAAACATTCAGCAGGATATACTTCGGATTCCATGTTCCTGTGGCAATCATCCCCATATAATCTGAAGCCATGATATCACCGGCAAATTCAACATTCCGAAGCCAGGTCGGAAGAACCATCACCAGGATTGTGATTCCGCAGAAAACAACATATTTCCCGAGAGTAAGCAGAGAATCACGGCACCTGATTCTCCTTGCCAGCACCCAGAGGATCAGCAGCACGGATGAGATACACAGGTTCGGTTTGGAAAGGTATGTCAGCGCAACCGAGACAGCCAGCATGAACATCAGGAAACAGTCGGCTTTATTGTTCACGAGGTGTTCCTTCTTTGACAGGAGCACAACATAATACAGCGTGGCCATCAGCCAGCAGGCCGCAAACAGGTCTGTCTGCGTGGAAATGCTCTCAGCCAGTACAATGTTCGCTGTCATGTAAATAACGGTGCTGATCAGCCGCCACACACGTATGCAGCCCATTTCCCGCAATACTTCCCACAGAATGATGCCGTTGAAAACAAATGCTTTGTACTGCACCAGATTTGCGAACTGATCCCCGCCGCACAGCAGCATCCAGTGCAGATTGTTGTATTCCGCAAGCACCGGGGAAACATTCTGCCGGATGATATCGGTCGCATAATAATCAACAGAATGATGCTGGACCCACATCATGATCCGGGGAAGGTGGTAAGTCATGGAATCGTAATTGTAGGGGACAGTAAAGCAGGCAAACACAAACTGCACTGCCGCAATAACGATAATGACGGCTGCCAGAAATGTCTCCGTTTTGTTCTCCGGCCTGAAGCGGAGACGGACACCAGCGGGTTTCCCCCGTTTCTTCAGAAACACGCAATAAGCCGTCAGAAGAGCATCATAAATGATCCAGGCAAGCAGAATCCCGGGAAAAGAGATCATTCTGAAAACACTCAGTATTTCCGTCATTCCAAACAGGATCAATTCCCAGAACAGGAGACCGGTTATCAGACCGCCGAAACTGCTGTTGTTTTGATCATGGAACACCCGGATTGTCAGG
>JAFOIT010000017.1 GCA_017420585.1 Solobacterium sp. | reverse complement strand
TGGTCCAGGATCTCGTTGACTTTATGGAACTCTTCCATCTTTTCCTTGAAGCTGCGCGAATCCGAAGTGCTCGAAGTGACTTCCTTATAAAGGTCTTCGATCGGGTAATCCGTCGTCGGCACATTCTCTTCGCCGGTCAAAGCGTCGATGTTGTTGCGGTTAAGATAGGAATTTCCCCAGAGCAGATGGCCGCCGATGCAGCCGTTGAAGCAGGGAAACAGGTGCAGAATCCGGAACCGTTCCAGCAGTCCGAATTCCGTCATATCCAGTATGTCGTTGATCTTGTCGAACCCGTCGGCAATCAGATCATCCGGCATCTGCAGCATCATGGTCGGGTTGCAGGCCTGCAGCCCTTCCCGGCACAATGTGACCGGCAGTCTGCCCTTGTCGAGGTTTTCCCTGATCAGCGGGAAGATATCCACTGTAGCCAGGGCATGATCCACTTCATACCGCATATTCAGGTAAGGATATTTGGCAAATGCCAGTTTCGCTTCACATTCACAGAGATGGAAGATACCGACATTGCCCCTGTCCTTCAGCCTTTCCCGGATTTTCCGGGCGGCAATCTCACTGGGATAGTTCAGCGGGGCCAGATGATTGACCAGCATCGGGTACCGCTCCTCAATCAGCTTGTTGATAACCGGGCACATCGATGAGATGACCAGACCTTCATCCGCTTCTTCCAGGATCCTTGTTTCCTGCATCAGCTGGCCTTCGATATCGGTGAAGTCCACGACTTCATCAAAGCCCAGCTGTTTGATTGCGTAGAAGAGATTCCCGGCTTCATCCAGGGAACGGCACGAACTGATCAGTGCCCCCGGGACAATGCAGACTGTATAGTCATAACTCTTGATGTCTTCCAGGGTGCTCCCTTTGGCCAGCAGCCCCTGGGAATGACAGGCCCGCATGCATTTGCCGCAGTTGAGACAGTGATGGCCGTCAATGATGACCCGGTTGTCTTCCATGCGCAGAGCTGACGTCGGGCAGGCCTGTACGCAGCGCATGCACTTGACACAGCGTTCCAGTGTATACGTTACAACCGAGCCGTTCATGTCTTTTCCCGGAAACCCAGTGTCAGGGTTGTCCCCGCCTCTGATGACTGAATGTCGAATTCGTCGGATACCCGTTTGATATTCGGCAGTCCCATGCCGGCTCCGAAGCCCATGTTGCGGGCTTTTTCACTGGCGGTGGACCATCCCGGGGTCAGTGCCTTTTCCAGGTCGGCAATACCCGGTCCGGGGTCCTTGAAGACAATCTGTATGGTACCGTCTTCCATGACATCCAGCATGATCTTCCCGCCCCAGGCGTGAATGATCATGTTGATTTCAGACTCGTAGCTTGCGACAGCAATTCTTCTGAGCACTGCCGGACTGATGCCGACAGCAGACAGGGTCCGCTTGATATCGGAGCTGACCTTGCCGGCCCGGGAATAATCATCCCGGACAACTTCATATTCCTTGTGCAGCAGGCTAGCCATTGATGCCCCGCAGGCCAAGACTGTACAGAATACCGCAGGCGGTATACATCGTATAATCGGTCCGGTAAATATTGAACCCCATCTCCCTGGCGATTTCCATGGCTTCCTCACCCAGCATCTTTCCGCGGACAAAGATGATCAGCTCGATATCCAGCATCTCTGCCGTCCGCAGAACCTGGGAATTACACAGACCGGTAATCAGTACCGTATCTTCCGGTGACGTCTGAATCATTGCCAGCGCATCGCTCATCAGGTCTGTCGCAAACGCTGCCGTGTAGTCTTTGGTCAGCAGGTGCTCATTCCAGATGTGCAGCGGTTCTGCATGCAGTGCCGCGGCAATTTCACGCGCCTGCATCAGGCCCTCAGTTCAGCCTTTTCAGCCTCTGCCAGCGCCTTGATTTCCGCTTCCAGCTTCTGCGGTGTGCAGCTGCCGACAACCCGGCCGTCAATGACGACTACCGGAGCCAGACCGCAGGCGCCCAGGCATCTTGTCGCATCGAGCGAGAACATGCCGTCCTTGCTGGTGGAGTTGATACCGGCACCGGTCAGCTGTGACGCCAGGTCGACAAGCTTCTGCGAGTTCTTGACATAGCAGGCTGTGCCCAGGCAGACATTGATGATGTGCTTGCCCTTCGGTTCCGTTGTAAACTGCGCGTAGAAATTAACAACGCCGAACACTTCGGCAATGCTCTTGCCGGTAGCCTTGGCAATAGCTTCCATTGCTTCATACGGCACATAGCCCAGTTCATCCTGGACTTCGTGCAGCATGACGATGACAGGTCCCGGCTCACCTGCATGCTTGTTGACGATTTCGTCGATCTTCTTGAGGGATACCTCGTTCAGTCTTTCCATCCCTGATCCTCCTTTTCCCTATGACAGTCAGCACTTGTGCCGACATCAGGACATTTCAAGATTTCGATTCCGTCCGGATTACTCCGGAGACAAGAAGCAGGCACTTTTTCCGACGCACGAAAAAAGCCCATACTTCCAGAGTATTCTACCATAGAATCATATAGATTCGTGAGGGAATTGACATATTTTTCACAGTTATTTGCAGGATGCCACAGGCACCAAAAAAGGCGGCTTTTGCGCCGCCTTGTGTGATGCTTACTTGCCCTTGCGGTCAATCTCGTCCAGCATGGCCTTGACAAAGTCATCCAGGGACATCTTTGTCTCTTCCTTCGAGCCATACCGGCGGACAGTGACGCTGTTTTCGTTTGCTTCACCGTCACCGACGACGACTTCGACCGGGATCTTCTGGGTCTGGGCTTCACGGACCCTGTAACCGAGCTTCTCGTTGCGGTCATCCATTCTGACCCGGATCTTGTGCTTCTTCAGTTCGGCAATGACCTTATCGGCATATTCGCGGTGGGCATCCGGGGATACCGGGATAACCACGATCTGGGTCGGGGCCAGCCACAGCGGCAGAATGCCCTTCGTTTCTTCCAGCAGGAGCGCGAAGAAGCGGTCCAGGGATCCGAGGATAGCTCTGTGGACAACAATCGGGGTCTGCTTTTCGCCGTTTTCATCGATATATGTCAGTTCAAACCGGCGCGGCAGCTGGTAGTCAACCTGGACCGTGGACATGGTCACGTCATGACCGACCGCGGAACGGATCTGCACGTCGATCTTCGGGCCGTAGAAGGCAGCTTCACCCGGGGCCTCATAGAAGTCAACGTGTCTTTCCTGCAGCACTTCCCGCAGCGCTGATTCACTCATCTCCCAGAGTTCATCATTGCCGAAGTACTTTTCCTTGTTGTTGATGTCACGCAGGGACAGACGGAAACGGTAGTCCTTGATGTTGAAGTCGTTGTATACGCTGATGATCAGGTCAAGAACCCGCTGGCATTCGGCCTTCAGCTGTTCCGGTGTAACAAAGATGTGGGAGTCGTTCTGGGCAAAGCCGCGCAGACGCTCCATGCCGGTCAGGGCCCCGCTGGCTTCATAACGGAAGTCATCGGCGATTTCGGCAATGCGGATCGGCAGATCCCGGTAGGAATGCAGCTGGGACTTATAGATGACCATGTGTTCCGGGCAGTTCATCGGCCGCAGGACATATGCTTCGTCCTCATCCATATCCATGGCCGGGAACATGTCATCACGGTAGTGCGCCCAGTGACCGGATGTCTTGTACAGACGGACATTGGCAACAACCGGTGTCTTGACATGGATGTAGCCGCTGTTGAGTTCGCGGTCCATCATGTAGTCAGCCAGAATACGCCGCATGGTGAAGCCGTTCGGCAGCCAGATCGGCAGACCGGAACCGACCAGGTCGGAGAACATGAACATCTGCATGTCCTTGCCGATCTTGCGGTGGTCTCTGGCCTTGGCATCTTCCAGATCAGCCAGGTGCGCGTCCAGTTCTTCCTGGGTCGGCAGGCATACACCGTAGACTCTCTGCAGGACCTTGTTGTTCTTGTCACCCTTCCAGTACGCACCGGAATGCTTCAGCAGCTTGAAGAACCGGCAGTCCTTGACGGAATCAACGTGCGGGCCGCGGCACAGGTCTGTATAGTCACCCTGGGTATAGATCGTGATGGCTTCATCTTCCGGCATGTTGGCAATCAGGTCCAGCTTGTACGGATCATCCTTGAACATTTCTTCCGCTTCCGCCCGGCTGATTTCATGCCTCACGATCTTCTTGCCGTCCTTGGCAATCTTCTTCATTTCCTTCTCGATCTTTTCAAGATCTTCGTCATGAATGACGTCGTCGCCGAGATCCATGTCGTAGTAGAAGCCTTCATCCACGACCGGGCCGACCCAGAAACGGGCCTGTGGGTACAGATGCTTGACGGCCTGCGCCATGAGATGGGCACAGCTGTGGTTCAGTACACTGAGTTTTTCGTCTTCTTTGAAATTGATCATGATCTTTCCCTCCAGAGTTCAAAAAGGCGTCCTGCAAAAGGACGCCTGTATGCGCGGTACCACCTTAATTCCCGTGACTTGCACGGACACCTCATTGGTCTTTAACGCAGACTTACGGCAGCCGATTGGGGCCCTGCTCCCAGGCGGTAACGTTCCGTTTTCCCTCAGCCGCCTCGCACCACCCGGCAGCCTCTCTGATCAGGTCAGGAAAATCGTGTCCTGTTCAACGCATTTCTGTTTCTAGTTATAACTCCGTTCCGGCCTGGTGTCAATGTTCACTGCGAACTGACTTTCCGGGTACGGCGGCGGTATGTGACAAAGCGGTATGCCGGCGTGCCGTCTGCCTCACGATCCACCGTCCGGATATAACTGTTCACATCAAAAACAGGAAAATATGTATCCCCGGCATAATCGGCATCGATTTCCGTCAGATACAGTACATCTGCCAGCGGCAGTGCTTCGCGGTACAGCCGTTCCCCGCCGGCAATGAAAACATCATGTTCTCCGGCCGCCATGATCCCCTCGGCAAGCGAGCGGACCGTCAGCAAGTCAGATCCTGAAAAAGCACGGCTGGCAGAAACAACAATTGTCAGCCGGCCAGGCAGCGGATGCCCGATCTCTTCATAAGTGCGGCGGCCCATGATCACAGCCTGCCCCATTGTTGTTTCCCGGAAGTGCCTGCGGTCGGCCGGCAGATCCCATGGTATTCGGCCGTTACAGCCGATTACCCGGTTACGGGCAACGGCAGCGATAATGGCAATCATCTTGTTCTCCCCCTGCTATTACAATACATGAAAAATGCCTTCACAGCGCAGAATACCGCCGTCACTTCAGGCCGCCGGGATCTTTTGAACCAGCAGGCGGTCTGTCTGAAAAGAATGCGTTGAAATCCCGGCAGAGTAAAAACACAGCGGAAATATGAAGTTATGATCTGCGGAATGCACAATAAAAAAACAGATGATTTCATTCATCTGTTTTTCTTCATACATTACCGGCTGAAGAATCTGGCCGCTTCCACGGCTTTCTGCCAGCCTCTGTATTTCTCTTCCGCCTCCTGAGGAGACATCTCCGATTCATAGACCTTGTCAGCGCCCTGGTCAGCGCTCAGTTCTTCCATGCTCTGCCAGTACCCGGCTGCCAGCCCGGCCAGATAAGCCGCGCCGAGAGCGGTCGTCTCGACATTCTGCGGCCTGACTACCTGGCACTGCAGCACATCACTCTGGAACTGCATCAGGTAGTTGTTTGCGCTGGCACCGCCGTCCACCCGCAGCACCGAGATATCATCTTTCGTATCCGCCTTCATGGCGTCAAGCACATCCTTTGTCTGATAAGCCAGGGACTGCAGCGTTGCCCTGGTAAGATCAGCCCGGTCACTGCCGCGGGTCAGGCCGAAGATGGCCCCCCTGGCCCGGTCATCCCAGTATGGTGCCCCCAGGCCGACGAATGCCGGAACGACGTATATGCTGTCATCCTTGGCAGCCAGGGCGAGTTCTTCGGATTCCGGGGAAGCAGCAAAGAACTTCAGTTCATCCCGCAGCCACTGAATGGCTGATCCGGCCACAAAGACACTGCCTTCCAGGGCATAGGTAATCTCCCCTTTATAACCCCAGGCAATTGTGGTAACCAGCCCGTTGTCAGAGACTTTCGGCTCGCTGCCCGTGTTCATGAGCAGGAAGCACCCGGTGCCGTACGTATTCTTGGCCATGCCCGGATTGAAGCACTTCTGGCCGAACAGCGCGGCCTGCTGGTCACCGGCTACACCCATGATCGGCACACTGTGGCCGAAGAAATGCGTGGCGTCGATATCCGCGAAATGCCCGCTGGAATCCTTTACCTCCGGCAGCATGCACGCCGGGATGTCCAGCAGTTCCAGGATGCGCTCATCCCATTTCTTTTCGAAGATATTGTAGAGCATCGTCCGGCTGGCATTGGAATAGTCCGTCACATGCGCCGTGCCGCCGCTGAGTCTGTAGATCAGCCAGGTATCAATCGTCCCGGCCAGCAGTCTGCCTTCTTCCGCCATCTGCTGTCCGCCTTCCGTATGGTCCAGGATCCAGCGGATCTTGCTGGCTGAGAAGTACGGGTCAATCCGCAGGCCGGTGCGGCTGCGGATGAGGTCTTCATAGCCGCGGCTGCGCAGGTCATCACAGATCTCCGCCGTCTGGCGGGACTGCCAGACAATTGCGTTGGCAATCGGCAGGCCGGTTTCCTTGTTCCAGACAACCGTTGTCTCCCGCTGGTTGGTGATGCCGACGGCCGCGACCTGCTCCGGCTGGACACCGGCATTCTGCAGGCAGGACGCCATGACGCTTTCCACGGTCAGGAAGATTTCATTGGCATCGTGTTCGACCCAGCCCGGCTGCCGGAAAATCTGTGTGAACTCCCGCTGGGCAACCTGGCGGATCTTCGAATCATGATCAAACAGGATCGCGCGGCATGATGTCGTGCCCTGATCAATTGCGAGTATGAACTTTTCCATGGTCTGTCCTCCCTATTCCGCTTTCAGCGCTTCCGGCTCCGGGGCTTTTTCCGGGGTCATGTACTGACCGGCAAACGCGAAGATCCTTTCGTAGTAATCCGGCTGACTGCTGGCCTGCACATGGCCGCACGCCGGCACAATCCAGAGCTCTTTCGGGGCATTCGCTGCATAATAGCAGTCATAACCCATACGGACAGGCACGATCGTGTCGTCTTCTCCATGAATGATCATGAGCGGTGTCTTTGACTGCTTCAGCTGCCGTTTCGTGCTGACATCAGCCATGGCATAGTGCAGGTTCTGGCGCACCAGCAGGTCCAGACCCGGCATGATGTATTCCCCGTTCAGCCCGGTCATCTTTTCGGCATGGTATATCAGTTCTTCCTTCAGGTCGCTGAAGCCGCTGTCATCTACGGCGCACTTCACATTGTCCGGCAGGTAATCCCCGATGGTGTTCATGACCACCGTACCGCCCAGCGATGCGCCCAGCAGGACGATTTCAGCCTGCGGATCGATCTGCACGATTTTGCTGATCCAGGTCACCAGATCATAGTGCTCCGGCCAGCCCATGCCGGTATATTTGCCCTCGGACAGGCCGCAGGCCCGCAGGTCCGGCGCCAACACGTTGTAGCCGCGCCGGTGGGCTTCGTAAATGTAGCCGAGCATATCCAGCGAATTGCTCAGATAGCCGTGCACCGGCACGAACCACCGGTGATCCTCCGGGTAATGCCGCAGCAGGATGGCGTGCAGTTTCAGCCCGTCATAGGCTTCGGTGAACAGTTCGTCATGACCGGTCAAGGCAAACCATTCGGCATATTTCTTCCGGCCGGCGGTGATGGCATCCATGTTGACCTTCAGCAGTGTATGGTTCTGGTCAAAGATCCCCCGGAATGCGTAATACGAAGCGGCAGCGTAGGCCGCGGTGCCGGCTGCGGCCGTACCGAGCAGGCCCTTCAGCAGCGGATGTTTTTTCTTTTCTTTTGCCATAGTGTATTCCCCCGATAGAAAAAGGCGCGCAAAATCATACCTTCTTTCCGTATGATGATGCGCGCCTGGTATTATGCATAGAACAGGTTTCTCCTGTCTGCATTATAGCACTGTTTCAGCCTTCGAGTTCATGCAGGCGGGCCAGAACGACTTCCAGCTGCCGCTGATAGTCTTCCAGCTTCTTCTTTTCCTGTTCAACCTTGGCGGCCGGGGCCTTGGCCAGGAAGCCCTGGTTGTTCAGCATGCCGGCGCCTCTTGCGACTTCTGCTTCAAGCCGCTTTTTCTCGCTGGCCAGCTTCTTCAGTTCTTCTTCTTTGTTCTGCAGCTGGCTGGAGAGCACATCCAGGGAACCGCCCACCAGCGGATAGATTGCGTGGTCTTCGCCAAGCGTATCGTGCAGCTGCACCTTGCCCATCCTTGCCAGCATGGACATACTGCTTTCCAGCAGGGCTGCCGGCTTGCCGGTTTCATCGTTCAGGGCGATATCCAGCACCGTGCCCGGCTTGATGTCGTTCTCGTTCCGGATTTCCCGCAGTCTTCTGATCGCGGCGATGACCAGTTCGATTTCCCCGGTCTTGTCATCGGCGATGTCGGCCGGGACTTCAGGCCAGGTTTCCAGGTTCAGGCTATCCATGCGGTGAGGCATCGTCAGGTAGATTTCTTCGGTCACAAACGGCATGAACGGTTCCAGCATGCGGATAATCGCGTTCAGCGTATACAGCAGCGTGGACTGGGCCGCCTTCTTCGCCGTCTCATCAGTGCCGTTCAGGCTGGCCTTGCTCATTTCCAGGTACCAGCTGCAGAAATCATCCCAGATAAAACTGTAGAGTTCATTGCCGACCAGGGCAAACTCGTACTTCTCCATGTTCGGGGTGATGTGGTTCAGAGTTTCCTTCAGCCGCTTGAGAATCCACTGGTCAGCCGCCGACAGATTGTCAAACGAGCAGTCTTCCAGGGTCATGTCGTCCGGCAGGTTCATCAGCACGAACCGGCTGGCATTCCAGATCTTGTTGATGAAGTTCCAGGCTGCTTCCACTTTCTCCGGGATGTAGCGCATATCCTGGCCCGGGGTCGAGTTGGTGGTCAGGAAGAACCGCAGCGCGTCTACGCCGTATTCTTCGATGACTTTCATCGGGTCAACGCCGTTGCCCAGCGACTTGGACATCTTGCGGCCCTGGGCATCACGGATCAGGCCGTGGATCAGCACGTGGCGGAACGGCCGGTTGTGGGTGAAGTAACGGGCATCAAAGGCCATGCGGGCCACCCAGAAGAAGATGATGTCATAGCCGGTGACCATGGTGTCATTCGGATAATACCGTTCATAATCAGCTGTATCATCCGGCCAGCCGAGGGTCGCAAACGGCCACAGGGCACTGGAGAACCAGGTATCCATGACATCCTCGTCCTGGATCCAGTTCTCCGGATCAGCCGGATCCTCTTCGCTGACAAACAGTTCACCGGTTTCCTTGTGGTACCAGGCCGGGATGCGGTGGCCCCACCACAGCTGCCGGGAGATGCACCAGTCCTCGATGTTCTCCAGCCACTGCACGAACGTCTTGCTGAAGCGTTCCGGGTAGAATTCAATCTTCTGGTCCGGATCATCCTGGTGGTTCAGGACATCTTCAGCCAGCGGCTTCATGCGTACGAACCACTGCTCGGACAGATACGGCTCAACCACGCAGTGGGTCCGTTCGGAATGCCCGACAGAGTGGACGATATCCTCGATCTTGATCAGGTTGCCCTCGGCTTTAATGGCCTCCACCAGCTTGTCACGGCAGGCAAACCGGTCCATGCCTTCATAGATGCCGGCATTTTCGTTCATGGTCGCATTGTCATTCATGCAGGAACGCATCGGCAGGCCGTGGCGCTCACCGATCACGAAGTCGTTGGGATCGTGGGCCGGGGTGCACTTCATGGCGCCGGTGCCGAATTCCATATCGACATAGGCATCCGCGATAATCGGGATTTCCTCATGATTGGACGGGTTGACGGCATGCATGCCGATCAGGTGCTTATAGCGCTCATCTTCCGGATGCACGATGATGCACTCATCGGTGAACATGGTTTCCGGTCTGGTGGTCGCGATGATCAGGTCATCCCCGGTCTCCTTGACCCGGTAGTTGAAGTAGAACATCTGGCCCGGATCGTCCTGATAGTAGACTTCCAGGTTGCTCAGGGCAGTTCTGGCTTCCGGGTCCCAGTTGATGATGCGCTGGCCGCGGTAGATCAGGCCGTCATTGTAGAGCTTGACGAAAACATGACGGACCGCCTTGACGAAGCCCTCATCCATGGTGAAGCGCTCCCGGGTGTAATCCAGGCTGTTGCCGAGCTTGGCCCACTGCTGGTGGATAATGCCGGCATACTCTTCCTTCCACTCGTATGCTTTCTCAATGAATTCCTCACGGCCGAGATCCCTTCTGGAAATGCCCTGTTCAGCCCGCAGTCTGGCATCGACCTTGGCTTCGGTGGCGATACCGGCATGGTCTGTACCCGGCAGATAGAGCATGTCATATCCCTGCATGCGCTTGTAACGGGAAATGATGTCCTGCAGCGTATTGTCCCAGGCATGGCCGATGTGCAGCATGCCCGTGACGTTCGGCGGCGGGATGACAATGGTGTACGGCTTCTTTGACAGATCACCGGCGGTGAAGTAGCCCTTCTCCACCCAGCTGTCGTACTTTCCTTCCTCAACGGAATGATGATCATACTTCGGTGCCAGATTCTTCATACTCTATCCTCCTGAAAAAAACAAAGCGCCCTGACGAAGGACGCTAAAATAACGTGGTACCACCTTGCTTGCTTCTCGAATGCGTAACGGGCAGATCCGGCCTTCCCTACTGTCGGTTCGGGAAAGCAGCTCCCAGAGGACTTCCGTACCGCGGGCCGTCCGCTTGCACCTGACCGGACTCTCTTGTGACACCGTGGGGATACGTACTCGTTCTGTTCACAGCCTGTAGATAGATTATAAACAGAGCCGGGCTGTTTTTTCAATCTTCAACGTGATTTTTTACAGTCCGGCCGGGGGATTTTTCTTCTCTGCCGTCAGGATCCAGCGGCTGTTCATCATGCGGTTGACGACCCGGTCAGTGATGAAAATATCCGCCAGCAACAGGAGCACGGCCAGCAGCAGGTTGACATACGGGTGGGTCTGCAGCACGGTCATCAGCAGGCTCAGCACCAGGTAGGCCGCAATATATATTCCGATATAGACACCGGCACTGGTCAGGAAGTACATCCGTTTGGTCTGCCGGAGCCAGGTGTCCTTGTTCTGTTTTTCTTTTTCCTTCTTCTTTTTCATGCACCGTTATTTTATGTCATTTGGGCCGTCATGAACAACATGTTACAATGAATTCATGTGCGGACGTTACCAGTTTTTTGATGATGAAAACCCGGATATCGCAGCCCTGATCGAACAGCTGCGGGGGCATATGGACCCGGCTGAGTTCGGTCAACTGTCTTTGTTCGAGGTCTTTCCCGGCCAGCGGGTTCCGGCATATGTTTTTGACCGGAAGAACAATACATTCCGGCTGCTGGCCATGGACTGGGGCCTGCCTGGCCGTGACGGTTCCCTGCTGATCAATGCCCGCAGTGAAACCGTCAGGGAAAAAAACATGTTCCGGCATATGGAGATCTGCCTGATCCCTGCCTGCGGCTATTACGAATGGGCGAAGGAACCCCGCCAGAAGTACTATTTCAGCACCCCGGAACCGCCGGTCTGGCTGTGTGGTCTGTATCGGTACAGCGAAGGAAAGCTGCAGTTTGTCATCGTCACCGAGCCGGCAACCATGCCGCAGGCCATGATCCACGACCGCCAGCCGGTCATGCTGACAAAAGAAAAAGCGGCAGAAGCCTGCCGCCGCAATGATATGGACCTGGCCCGGGCCGCAAGCATTACCCTGCGGACCATGCGGGCTGTCTAGAACAGCGTGTTGCTCCGGATGATGCCCAGATGTTCATACGCCTTTTCCGTCACTACCCGGCCGCGGGTCGTACGGTTGACGAAGCCGATCTGGATCAGATACGGCTCATAGACATCTTCCAGGGTGGTCGTTTCCTCGCTGATGGAATTGGCCAGCGCGTCCAGGCCGACCGGGCCGCCCTTGAAACGGTCAATAATCCCGCGCAGATAGCGGATATCCACTTCATCCAGGCCGAGGGAATCGACATGCAGACGGTCGAGTGACTCCCCGGCGATTTCTTTTGATATAACCCCGTTGTTGAGCACCTGGGCGAAATCCCGGATCCGCCGCAGCAGCCGGTTGGCAATCCGGGGCGTGCCGCGCGACCTTCGGGCAATTTCCATGACGGCATCACCTTCAATGGTCACACCCAGCACCCGGGATGTCCGCCGGACAATCGCCGCCAGCTGTTCATTGGTGTAATATTCCAGTTTCGACACGATGCCGAACCGGTCCCGCAGCGGGGCTGAGAGATCCCCGGCCCTGGTGGTCGCGCCGACCAGCGTGAACGGCGGCAGTTCAAGCCGTACACTGCGGGCGCCTGCCTCCTTGCCGACCATGACATCAATGACAAAGTCCTCCATGGCCGGGTACAGCACTTCCTCGACGACTTTCGGGAGGCGGTGGATCTCATCGATAAACAGCACATCGCCCGGTTCCAGGACGGACAGTATGGCGGCGAGATCACCGCTTTTTTCAATGCTTGGTCCCGACGCGATGCGGATGCGGGAATGCATTTCATGC
Source organism: Solobacterium sp. (assembly GCA_017420585.1). Taxonomy (GTDB): domain Bacteria; phylum Bacillota_I; class Bacilli_A; order Erysipelotrichales; family Erysipelotrichaceae; genus Bulleidia. The sequence continues at coordinate 7,322 of JAFOIT010000017.1, read as the reverse complement.
GCAAGAATATATGCCAGGGTTGTCTTGCCCAGGCCCGGCGGCCCGTACAGCAGGACATGATCCAGGGACTCGTTGCGCTGCAGGGCTGCCTGAATGAAGATCTTCAGGTTTTCCTTCAGACCGTCCTGGCCTACATACTCATCAAGAGACTGCGGCCGCAGGGTTTCATCTTCATCTGCCGGTCCGGCTTCCGCGGACATCAGACGCTGATCCATTTCCATAATTTATCCTCCCATTTTGGCTTTCATGAGGGCCTGCAGGCCGATTTTCAGATATTCTTCCGTTTTCAGGCCTGCCTGCTCACTCATTACTTTCGCAGCCAGATTGATTTCTCCCTGCTTGTAGCCGAGATTTTTCAGGGCATCGCAGGCTTCGGCAACCGCCGGGGTATACTTCTGATCTTCCGGGGCGGTCTGCACGAGCTTGCCCTTGAGGTCCAGGATGATCTGGCTGGCCGTCTTGGCCCCGATTCCCGGAATGCTTTTGAGCGTGGCGACATTGCCCTGCTCAATGGAGGCGATGAGATTGCGGTAGTTGGTGCGGCTCAGCATATTCATGGCGGTCCGCGGACCCAGACCCTTGACCGAGATCAGACGCAGGAAAAACTCTTCCTCTTCCTGGCTTTCAAAACCGTAGAGACCGACATCATTTTCGCTGACATGCATGAACGTATAAACACTGATGTTCTGATTGAGCCGGACAGTGTCGGTATGAGGATAGCTGATCCGCCAGCCCATGCCGTTGTTTTCAACAATGACCCAGTCGGCGCCGTAAGCAGCCACTGTTCCGCGGATAAATGCGATCATAGCAATCTTCTCCTATTCCGTAAAATCCATGATATAAGTACCGACAATAACCTGGTCACCATCCTGACAGCCGGCTTCCCGCAGGGCCCGGTCAATACCCATCTTCTCCATTGTCAGGGCAAACTGATAGGTATCTTCTTCCTTGTCGAAATCGGTCTGCTCTGCCAGTCTGTCCACCCGGTCACTCTCCACCTTCCAGCGGTGATTGCCCAGGTTGATGATCGTAAACGGCGGCCGTTTCGGTTCATACCGGTAGACCACGGTTTCCTCTTCCGGCAACAGATTCTTTTCCGCTTCACGGGCCTTCTCGATTTCCGCCATGGCCGCATAGAGGATTTCATCAATCCCCTCATGATGCAGCGTGCTGGCCGGATAGATCTTCAGTTCAGGATGCTTCTTCTGGAATTCCTCCAGATACATGGCGCTGATTTCGTCGTCCATCTTGTTGGCCACGACAATCTGCGGCCGGGAGGCCAGCTCTTCATCATAGGTGCGCAGTTCGGCGTTGATGGCATTGTAGGCTTCTTCCGGATCCCGTTCCTCGCCGCTCATGTCGATGATGTGGATGAGCACCCGGCAGCGGCGGATATGCCGCAGGAATTCAAAGCCCATGCCCCGGCCTTCCCCGGCCCCCTCGATCAGACCCGGCATGTCGGCCAGGACAAAACTTCTTTCGTCCGGCAGGGTCACGACGCCGAGATTCGGTTCCTTGGTGGTAAAAGGATACGCCGCAATCTCCGGCCGGGCATTGGATACGACTGACAGGAATGTGGATTTGCCGACAGAAGGAAAACCGATCAGCCCGGCATCGGCCAGCAGCCGCAGTTCTATCTGCAGTTCATAGGCTTCCCCGATTTCCCCGGGCTGGGCATATTCCGGCGCACTGTTGCGGCTGGTCGCAAAATGCACATTGCCCAGGCCGCCTTTGCCGCCCCGGGCTATCAGGGCCACCTGGTGGGGCTTTGTCAGGTCAGCCATCAGGTCACCGTTTGCCGCATTGCGGATCATGGTGCCCAGGGGAACCTTGATGATGACATCCTCCCCGTCTTTCCCGTGCATTTTCTTCGTCATGCCGTCCCCGCCGTCCTCCGCCTTGACGGAACGGGTAAAACGCAGCTTGGACAATGTCGTTTCATTGGTATCCACCTCGAAATAGACATTGCCGCCGCGGCCGCCGTCGCCGCCGAACGGACCGCCGTTGGGATAGTATTTCTCATGCCGGAACGCCACGGAGCCCTTGCCGCCGTTGCCGGCCCTGACTTTGATTTTGATATAATCGATCATCTGCACTCCTCCTTTGTGAAAAAAGCTCCTGAATCACATCAGGAGCGAAGGTTCCGGAGTTATGCTTCGACCGGATATACAGAGACCTGTTTCTTGTCCTTGCCAAGGCGCTCGTACTTGACGATGCCGTCGGCTGTTGCGAACAGGGTGTCATCGCCGCCCTTGCCGACGTTCTTGCCGGCGTAGATGCGGGAGCCTCTCTGACGGTAGATGATGGAACCGGCAGTAGCGAATTCACCATCTGCCTTCTTGGCACCAAGTCTGCGGCCGGCGGAATCACGGCCGTTCTTGGTGCTGGAAACGCCCTTCTTACTTGCGAAGAACTGGATATCAAGCGTGAATTTCATGAGATTACACCTCCAATGTTTTAATTTCTACAAAATCGCTGTAACTTTCCTCGACAGTTTTCAACTGATAGTATCCTGTCTGAAGAATGGTTTCGGCGGTACTGTCCGGTTCACCGGCATACATGCGGAACTGGTTCTCGGCGATTTCGAAGCCGATCATATCCGACATTTCATCGGCCGCATTGCCGAGTCCGAACAGAATCGCGCTGACGGCCGCACAGATCAGGTCTTCGCCCTTGTCTGCCGCTTCGGCATGACCGCTGGCAGACAGGCTGACGATCTTTCCCCCGTGCTTCCGTACCTCAATGTGAATCATTAGCCTTCGATGGCTTCAACAATCAGCTTTGTATACGGCTGACGATGACCCTGACGGCGTCTTGTGGAGCCCTTCTTGGCCTTGTACTTGAAGATGTGAATCTTCTTTTCCTTGCCCTGCTTTTCAACCTTGCAGGTAACCTTGGCACCTTCGACATACGGTGTGCCGATCTTTGTTGTTTCGCCGCCCAGCAGACAGACCTTGTCAATGACGACTTCGTCACCGGCTTCCACGTCGAGCTTTTCGACGAAGACTGCCTGTCCCTGTTCAACTTTCAGCTGCTTTCCGCCTGTTTCGATAATTGCGTACATTTTCGCACCTCCTGACTTCTTATCTTAAGACGCGCCGGTGAGGGGGCATTTACTGCGCTTGGACCCTTTTTCGAGCGGTTACAGACCTCATCACGAGGGCTGATAACAGCAGTATTTTAGCAGGGAAACAGATACCAGTCAATCAGTTTCTTATATATAAATTCAATCATCCAGCAGGACGCGGATATCATCCCAGAGCAGTTCTTCCGACCGGGATTCCGCTTCCTCAAAATGATCCGTGAAGTAGTGCAGATGCCGGGCCCCGAGCTTCCGGTACAGATCCCCGGCATGATCGTTGCCCCGGACAATCGAGATGCTCATGCGGGTATAACCATCCTGAAAGGCCCGGGCCGCCGCCGCTTTGATCAGGGCTGTGCCGATGCCCTGTCCCCGGCAGTCATCCCGGACATGCAGGGAATCCAGGTAGATGCACTGTTCCAGATGCTCATCCGGTTTGAACGCCGCAAACCCGGCCACCGTCCCGTCAGCCGCCAGTGCCGTCAGAATGTGCTGCCTGTCATCCTGATACCCGGTCCACCTGTTCATCCCATAGGCATGGTCCAGCCGGTCCAGAAAGGCCGCTGACAGCAGGCCCGCATAGGTGGTTTTCCAATTGGCCACATAGATATCCGCAATCTCATCCAGATGCTGGCTGGATGCCTCGACAATTTTCATTTCCGTATTCCCTTTCTCTACGTCCTGCAGGTCAGCCGGATATGCCGGGGCTTCGATGATGCACTCCGCCCGGCCGGAGAACCGCATTTCCATTACCGCGGATTTGGCCGGACTGCTTTGATCCGGGTGGAAGAATTTCATCCGCACCGGCCGCAGGCCGTACTGCGCGGCGGTCTGCAGCAGGTCACTCAGCCGGTTGGCCCGGTACGACAGATACAGCGCCCCGTTGCTTTTCAGCAGCCGTTTCACGGCCGTAAAGAGTTCGTCAGGTGTCAGGGTATCTTCCGTACGGGCGGTCTTCTCTTCATCCGTATGACGGTCCTGCGCATCCGGCACGAAATACGGCGGATTGCAGACAATAACCGAAAACGGGTCAGACCTGAAGGTCCGCACGTCAGCCCGGAGCACAGTCCCGCTTACATCATTCGCCTGCAGATTCTCCCGGGCCAGGCTGACGGCCTCCGCCAGAATGTCAATCCCGGTCAGGGTTGCCGGTTCGTGTACCGCCGCGTACAGCATCAGCACGCCCTGATTGCAGCCGATGTCCAGGATGGTATCCTTGTGCTTCAGGTGCAGGAAACGGCCCAGCAGGACCGTATCCGTTGTCATATGGAACATGCCTTCTGCCTGCCGGATCGTATACGGGGTGCCGGGCAGGTAATCAATCCGGCTCATCGGTTTCCTCTACTTCCGGCTGGCTCAGTTCAAACCAGAACAGCGAGCCGCTGCCCAGGGTGCTGCTGACCCCGTACCTTGCCTTGTGCGTGTCGAGGATTGCCTTGACAATCGCCAGGCCAAGACCGGTGCTTGTCATGCTGCGGGAGAAGGAACGGCTGGATTTCTGGTAGCGGTCCCAGATGTACGGGAGCTCGCTCTCGGCAATGCCTTCGCCTTCATCCTCGACTTCCACCCGGACGGTATAATCGTCTTTCGGCACCAGCCGGACATAGATATTCCTGCCGGCCGGCGTATGTTTGATCGCGTTGCTCAGATAGTTGTTGATGACCTGGGCAATCTTGACTTCATCCGCGTAAACAATAATTCCTTCCGGAACCTCTTCCTGAATGGTCAGGCCGCTTTCTTCCAGCAATGGCTCATACCGGCGCACGACATCATGGATGATCTCAGAGAGGTCAAAATTGGTCTGATGCAGCACATAATTGCCGGACTGCATGCGGGACAGTTCGCTCATATCCACGACCAGCCGGTCCAGGAAGCCGGCTTCATCGATAATGACATCGAGATGTTCATTCCGTTTCTTCGGGTCATCCCCGGATATGTCCTTGATCATTTCTGCGTAGGCCCGGATGCTGGTCAGCGGGGTTTTGATATCATGCGAGACGTTGGCGATCAGGTCCTTGCGCAGCTCATCGATCTTGCTGAGCTGGTCCCGGGCGCCGTTCAGGGTCGCGGCCAGTTCTTTAGTCTCGGTATAGGATCCGCCGTCAAATTCGGCTGAATAATCCGCGTGGGCAAGTTTGTCTGCCTCCCGGCGCATGGACAGGATCGGCCGGGCCAGGCCATCGGACAGCAGCCACGAAACGATAATCGACAGGAACAGGATAACAACGGTATAGGTCAGATACTGCCGGGAGAAGAACCGGACAATCGAGTCCACCGGTTCCAGCGGCGAATTGACAAACAGATAGTAATTGCCCAGGGTAGCCCGCACGATCTGCCCGTAGACCACCATATCCTGATTGGTCCGGGTATTGACCAGGTTCAGGCTGACTTCCCCGCCCTCGGCAATCAGGTAGTCCCGCATGGCCGTACCGCTGTCCAGGCTGACCGGCGAAGTGGCAATATCCTTGCGGCTGGCATGAAAAACACAGCCCGATCCCAGGCTGTCAGCGTCATAAACGGTTTTCCCGGCATCATTGAAAATGACCACGCAGACGTTGTTGTCTACCGTGACCTGCAGGGCTTTCGCGGCTGTCTGTGAATCCGGTATGCCGTCAATCAGGTACTGCCGGATATCCTGCGATACCTGCCGGACTGTATCGATTTTGTTTTCCCGGTAATAAGGTTTGATCAGCAGGAACTGCAGCAGACCAAGCATACCGACAATGCCCAGGGCAAAGACAAAATAGAACAGCAGCATGCGGAACCGGATGCCATGTCGATCAAGCTTCAAACTTATACCCCATTCCCCTGACGGTTACAATGTGATCCCGGTATGGTCCCAGGTTGTGACGCAGCATCTTGATATGTGTGTCGACGGTCCGGTCATCCCCGAAATAGTCGTAATTCCATACTTCTTCCAACAGTCTTGTACGCGAAAGCGCAATGTTGCGGTGCTCCACCATGAACAGCAGCAGGTCCACTTCCTTCGGCGTCAGATTGGCCTTTTTCCCGTCCACCGTCACGCTGCGGCCTTCAATATCGATCACCAGCCCGTCCACGGTAAAGACCCGGTGCTCCGAGCGCCGGGAGCGGTCCAGCACGACCTTGACCCTGGCCATGAGTTCCTTCGGCGAAAACGGCTTGACGACATAATCGTCCACCCCGAGTTCAAACCCGAACAGCTTGTCGTATTCCTCCTGGCGGGCACTCAGCATGATCACCGGCACCGGCTTCATCTTCTTGATCTGCTTGCAGGCGGAAAAACCGTCGAGTTTCGGCATCATGATATCCAGGATAATGCAGTCATAATCATTGTCCCTGACTTTTTCCAGGGCTTCATAGCCATCCGCTGCCTCATCCGTTTCATAACCGTTCAGATGGGCATATTCCCGGACTACTTCCCGGATATTCTTTTCATCATCGACAATCAGCACTCTGGTCATGCGGCACCGCCTTTCTGCCGGACTTCCACCGGGATGATCCGGTCCGCCAGAACCGAAGCATCATTTCCCATTTTACCATGAAAGCGGATAAACCTGCCCTTGATCAGGCCGGCGGCTGCCGTGTCGTACAGCTTCGGCATGACTGCCAGGTCCAGTTCACCGGTTTCATCACTCAGTTTCACAAAAGCCATCATATCCCCTTTGCGGGTTCGGTGCTGATGGACATTCAGAATCTGCCCGAAGCCCTCCACGTAGCCGGTCATCGTCCGCACCGCGGCCAGGCTGGGCAGGTCCACCCGCAGCTGCCGGCGCACCTCGATGATCGGGTGCGGGCCAAGGGTAAAGCCCAGGGCCTCTTTTTCCATCTCCGCCAGCTGGAGCCGGTCATCCTGGCGGCGCACCACGGCCGGCCGCGACACCAGCCCGAGGTCAATCGTCGTGACGCCGTTGCGTTCAATCCGGATCAGCTCGGCGTAACTGACCGCGTCATCCAGGGCGGCTGCCATGGTTGTGCGGTTATAGCCGAATGCGTCCAGCGCCCCGGCATAGATGAGGTTTTCCAGCATCTTCCGGGTTATTTTCATGGTTAAAGCCCGGGCGACAAAGTCAAAGAAATCATCAAACGGCTGCTTTGACCGGGCAGAAATCAGATCCTGGGTCATGCGCAGGCCGATCGACTTGACGGCCGTCAGCGGCATGCGGATCGCCCCGCCCTCAGCCCGGTAATGCTCCGTGCTTTGATTCACATCCGGATACAGCACGGCGATACCCCGCCGGCGGCACTCCGTGACATACTG
>JAFOIT010000178.1 GCA_017420585.1 Solobacterium sp. | reverse complement strand
TGAGGTGGAAGGGCGCACCAGGGCCCTGGAAGCCAATCCTTCCGTCAGTTCCCAGGGGGCAGCCAATGTGGATATCCTCAAAAGGCTGTCACGGATGGAGGAAGAAGTCTTCGAACGTTCGAAAAACAAATAGAAATGAGTGTCTCGGGCAGCCGCTGTCATTGAGGAATGGCAGAGGAAAGTCCATGCTCGCACCGCCTGTGACGGCGGTAGTGATTGTGCTGGCCGAAACGATAAGACCAGGCAGTGTAACAGCTGACGGCGGAACCGGAGCCTAAAGGGCAACCCATGGCCGAGGTCCTTAAGGTGTCACAGTGACGAAGCCGGCGGGAAACCGTCCGGGTGGAACGCGATAAACCCCGCAAGCGAGAAATCCAAATTTGGTAGGAGAGTCCCGGCGGACGAAACGAAGTCCCAAGGGAGTGCGTATGCACAGATAAATGGCTGCCACCGGGCAACCGGGACAGAACATGGCTTACAGAGTGTGCTCATTTCAGGGAAGGTCTGTGATCTTCCTTTTTCTATTACCTGCGGGCTTGTGATATACTACTTAAGAAAAAAAGGAGAGTCGCAATGAATCTGCCGAATCGACTGACGGTATTCCGCATTGTGCTGATACCGATTGTCATACTGATCTATATTTTCCCGTTCGCCCAGTTCGGGATGGAACCCCGGGTTTTCCTGACCGGCCCGGTCAGGCTGCCGCTCATCAATGTGATCTGCCTGGCTGTCTACCTGGTAGCGGCGTTTACCGACTATCTTGACGGTCACATTGCCCGCAGCCGCAATATGCAGACAACCTTCGGCAAGTTCGCCGACCCGATCGCGGACAAGATGCTGACGACGACCATGTTTCTGCTGTTCCTGTCCCGCGGCCTGATCCCGGTGGTGCCGGTGATCCTGATGGTCTGCCGGGATATCATCGTGGACGGCTGCCGGATGATCGCGGCCAGCAACGGCAAGGTGGTGTCGGCCCAGATGCTCGGCAAGCTCAAGACGGTCCTGCAGATGGTCACCATCGCGCTGGTGCTGCTCAATAACCTGCCGTTTGAACTGTGGCGCCTGCCGGTGACGGAAATCATGGTCTGGTTCTCGGCTTTTGTCAGCCTGGCCAGCGGTTTCTCCTACTTCACCCAGCTCAAGGATGATATTCTTGAGAGCAAATAAAGAAACCTGATTTTTCTGCGAATAAAGCAGTTAAAGGAGATAAGTGACATGGCAACAGCAAAAGGAAAAGAAACTGACAGCAAAAAGGATCAGCTGCTGGCTGATGCCTTGAAGGCAATTGAAAAAGAATACGGCAAGGGCAGCATCATGCGGCTCGGTGACCGGGCGGACGTGGCTGTGGATGCCATTCCTTCCGGTTCGCTGGCCCTGGACGCAGCCCTGGGCATCGGCGGTTATCCGAAGGGCAGGATCGTTGAAATCTACGGTCCGGAATCCTCCGGCAAGACCACGCTGGCCCTGCATGCCATTGCCGAATGCCAGAAGGGCGGCGGCCGCTGTGCGTTTATAGACGCGGAAAACGCGATCGACCCGGTCTATGCGAAAAAGCTCGGTGTTGATATTGATGAACTGATCCTGTCCCAGCCGGATTCCGGGGAACAGGCGCTGGAAATCACCGAAGTCCTGATCAAGTCAGGGGCCATCGACCTGGTGGTCATCGACTCGGTGGCGGCCCTGGTGCCGCAGGCGGAACTGGACGGCGAAATGAGCGATGCGTCGGTCGGTCTGCAGGCCCGGCTGATGTCCAAGGCCATGCGCAAGCTGGCGGGGGTCATGAACCGCTCCAGCTGCACTGCCATCTTCATCAACCAGCTGCGGGAAAAGGTCGGCATCATGTTCGGCAATCCGGAGACAACCCCGGGCGGCCGGGCCCTGAAGTTCTATGCCTCGGTACGGCTGGATGTGCGCCGCGGGGAAACCCTGAAGAACGGTTCGGACGCGATCGGCAACGTTGTCAAGATCAAGGTTGTCAAGAACAAGGTGGCGCCGCCGTTCAAGACTGCCAACGTGAACATGCTGTTCGGGGAAGGCATCTCCCATGTCGATGAAATCATCAATCTGGCAGTGGAAAACGATATCATCGAGAAGTCCGGTGCCTGGTTCTCCTATAAGGGTGAAAAGATCGGCCAGGGCTTCATGTCCGTACGGGAATTCCTGAAACAGAACCCGGCCATCGATGAAGAGGTGACTGCCCAGCTGAAGGAAAAACTCTTCGGCAGCCCGGCGGACGAAGAACCGGAAAAAGAAGCGTAAGAAGACCGTATGGTCTTCTTTTCTTGTGAAACAGCAGATATTTTTTCACTTGTTATGAAAGCGTCCGATAGCGTATAATAAACACCGAGAGAAATCTCATGTTCTTTTCAAAATGGGAGGTTTTATATATGAACAACATTCTTATTCCCATTTTGGCATGTTTAGTTGGTTTAGTGATTGGCGTCATCATCATGATGATCGCAAGCCGTAATGGTCTGGATGCCGCGCGTGTGCAGGCCGAAGCGCTTCTTGACGAATCCAGGGTAAAGGCGGAGAACGTGATCCGCCAGGCCACCCTCGATGGAAAGCAGCAGGTCTACGACATGAAGCTGCAGGCGGAGAAGGAGATCAAGGATCAGAGAAATCGGATCCAGCAGACTGAAAACAAGCTGACCCGCCGTGAAGATAATCTGAATTTCCGTGAAGAAAATCTGACCGTCAAAGAGAAGAAACTCGATGAGAAGACGAAGCTCGCGGAAGATAAACTGGCAAACCTGTCAAAAATGGAAGCCGATCTGCAAGAGAAGATTGAAAGCCAGGTCGCGGTCCTCGAACGGACTGCCGGCATGAGCCAGGACGATGCCAGGAAGGAACTGATGGACATCGTTGAAAAGCGGACCGAGAAGGAAATTGCGGCATACCTGCGGGAACAGCAGGATATTGCCGAAGAGAAAGCTGCCGACAATGCCCGGACAATTATCGCCAACGCGATCCAGCGCTACAGCCAGGAGGAAACGCTTGAGCGTACGGTCTCCGTTGTTACGCTGCCGAGCGAAGATATGAAGGGCAGGATCATCGGCCGGGAAGGCCGGAATATCAAGGCAATCGAGCAGGCAACCGGGGTTGACCTGATCATTGACGATACCCCGGATGTCATTACGGTATCCTGCTTTGACCCGATCCGGCGGGAAATTGCCCGGCAGTCACTGGAAATCCTTATGCGGGACGGCCGTATCCAGCCGGGCCGCATTGAAGAAGTCGTTGCCAAGGTCACCAGGGATCTGGATGAAAGCATCATGAAGATCGGTGATGAAGCCGTCTTCAAGATGGGCATCGGCCGGCTGAACAAGGAACTGATCAAGCTGCTCGGACGGCTGCGGTTCCGTTACAGCTACGGCCAGAATGTGCTGGAACACTCGATGGAAGTGGCGACCTTCGCCGGCATCATGGCAGCTGAACTCGGCCTGAACCAGGCGCTGGCCAAGCGGGCCGGCCTGCTCCACGACATCGGCAAGGCCATTGATTTCGAGCAGGAAGGCAGCCACGTTGAACTTGGCGCCAAGGTTGCCAAGAAGTACGGTGAAAATGCCACGATCATCAATGCCATTGAATCCCACCATGGCGATGTCGCGGCTACCGGCATTATCTCCGAGCTGGTTTCGGCTGCCGACACCCTGAGCGCCGCGCGCCCGGGAGCCCGCTATGAATCCATGGAGAACTATATCGAGCGTCTGGAACAGCTGGAAAAGATCGCGACCGGTTTCGACGGCGTGGAACGGGCCTTTGCCATCCAGGCCGGCCGGGAAATCCGGGTCATGGTCCAGCCGGAAAAGATCAACGATGTCACCATGGTCAAGGTGGCGCATGATATCAAGGAAAAGATTGAGAATGAACTGACCTATCCGGGTCAGATCAAGGTCACTCTGATCCGTGAGGTCCGGGTTCAGGAACTGGCGCAGTAGCCATGAAAATACTGTTTCTGGGTGACGTGACCGCCCGCAGCGGGCGGGATGCCGTCATCGCGGAACTGCCCGGGCTCAAACAGGCGTACGGGGCGGATTTCACCATTGTCAATGGTGAGAACGCTGCCCACGGCAAGGGGATCACAACGAAGATCTACCGGGCCCTGAAAGAAGCCGGGGCTGACCTGATCACGCTGGGCAATCACGCTTTTTCCAAAAGTGAGATCATTTCCGGCATGGACAATTGTCCTGACCTGATCCGGCCGGCCAATCTGGAACCTGTTGATGCAGGCGCCAGCTGGGCGGTCAGAACCTGCCGGGACAAACGGATCGCGGTGATCAATCTGCTCGGAAATATCTTCATGGACTGCGCGACGGAGTCACCGTTTGCGGCCATGGACAGGATCCTGCCGGAAATACAGGCCGATGTGATCCTGGTGGACCTGCATGCGGAAACCACCAGTGAGAAGCAGCTGTTCTTTCACCGCTACCGGCAGCGGGTCAGCGCCGTGATCGGCACGCATACCCATGTGCAGACCGCCGATGAGCGTGTGCTGGGCGGCTGTGCCTTCATCAGTGATGTCGGTATGTGCGGACCATACGAGAGTATTATCGGCCGCAGCATTGAAGAAGTCATAGCCCGGATGATCGGCCAGGCCCAGACCCGGTTTACACCGGCCGAAGGACCGGCAATCATCTGCGGCGTTGTCATCGAGATCGATGACAATACCGGCCGGGCTCTCAGCATTGAGAGAATACAGAAACGTCCGTTCTGAGGAACGGGCGTTTTCATTCTGCCTGCCGGAAGCCCTTCTTCCAGTGCGGTTTCTTACCTGCGGCAAGACAGTGAAAATATGCATGGGATTACTTGATATAATAATTCTGGAAATGATGCAGTACGGAGATGAACATGACCGCAGAAGAACTTAAGCCGGCGGCAGTGGAAGCTGGACACGAGGCAATGACACAGGAATTACCGGCAGATACTGCTGTTCCGGCAATATCAATCATTGTCCCGGTATACCATGTGGAGAAGTATCTCCGCAGAGCTCTGGACAGTCTGCTGAGACAGACGTTTACTGATTTTGAACTGATACTGATTAATGACGGCGGCAGTGAAGAGGAGGCGGCCATCTGCAGGGAATATGCAGAAAAAGACAGCCGGATTGTTTATCTGTCCCAGATGAATCAGGGAGTAAGTGCGGCCCGCAACCGCGGACTGGATGTCCACAGAGGCAAATGGATCATGTTCGCTGACAGCGATGACTGGGTAAGAAATGATTTCTGTGAGCGGGCCCTGGCAAGCGTTCTGGCATCTGATGCAGATATGGGTATCTTCGATCTTGTTTATACTGAAAGTGATCACACGGCGGGGCATGTGCATCGGGTTAAACTGCCTGAGGGCCTGTACGACAGCGACACCGTTCTAAGCGCGAGGCTGTGCGGAAAGGTTCAATGCTTTGTCTGGAACAAGATTTACCGTGAAGACCTGTGGGATGACATACGTTTCCCGCCCGGTGAATATTGGGAGGATGATGCTGTTATCCATGAAGTCATTGATAAAGCAGAAAAAATCGCTGTCATACATGACATTCTCTATTACAAGCCGCGCCGAAAGGACAGTATCACTTCTGCGGCAGCTGAGAACAGGGAAGCTGCTTACTGGCAGTTTATCCAGCGCCGCAGACGCTGGGAATACCTGCAGCAGAACCACCCTGAACTGCTTTCAATGGCTGCTGATGACATGGTCATTTCGACGATCAAATACGGCCGGGACTGTGTCCTTTACAACGATGATTCTGAGGGCTTTGAAAAGATACGCCGCTGGGCAGAAACAGCACATATTCCGCGCAAAGAAGTCAAACTGCAGCATCGTATCCGGTATACTCTGCTCATCTGCAGTAAACCGCTGTTCGGACTTATGGAACGAATCGTCCGCTTCATGATAAAGCAAAAGCAGTCAGCTGAAAAAAGGACCTGACGATGCCGCTGAACAAAGCAGGCGTATTATGAGAAGCTTGATGGCATAAACCGCGTGAGGACGGCAGAATCCTGTGGTGTCAGGAAGCCGACGCGGTTTCAGGAGAAGGAAATGGTGAGAATACTGTTTGTCTGCTGGGGCAATATCTGCCGCAGCCCGATGGCGGAATACATCATGAAATATCTGGCTGAACAGGCGGGTCTTTCGGCCTGCTTTGCGATTGATTCGGCAGGCGTATCCGCAGAAGAAACGGGGAATCCCGTCTATCCGCCGGCCCGCCGGATCCTGCGTGCGCACGGCATCCGGTGCGGGGATCACCGGGCCCGGCAGATGACCCGGGCGGATTATGACAGCCATGATCTGCTGATCGGCATGGATACGGTGAACATTGCCCGGATGAAACGCATCTGCGGCGGTGATCCGGAACACAAGATCCGGCTGATGATGGATTTTACAGACCAGGC
>JAFOIT010000177.1 GCA_017420585.1 Solobacterium sp. | reverse complement strand
CTGACCCTGAAGGAATTGATTCTATGCGGGAATCTGGCAGTGCTCGGCCTCATATGCAAGCCGCTGTTTTCCCCGTTGTTCAACCTGCTGACCGACTTTATAAGGATTCCCGGAGGCAGTGCGACAGCCGGCATCAGCATTCTGTTCCTGGTCTTTGCGGCGGCACTGATCCGCAAACCCGCGGCCGGCCTGCTGACCGGCTTTGTGCAGGGTGTATGTTCCCTGGCTACCGGCATTTCCGCCGCCGCCGGGGTACTGGTTCTGATCACCTATTCCATCCCCGGCATGGCCATTGACCTGGTCATGCACATTCCCATGAAGATGAATCTGAAAACCCGGATGATGCTGGCCGGCAGCGGCGGGGTGCTCAGCGGCGCAGCCGCTACCAACATCCTGTATTACCGGATGGCCTGGATCCCGTTCCTGCTGTTCTACCTGGTGGGTATCCTGTCCGGGGCCCTGGGCGGTTATATCGCCTGGCAAATTCTTCAGCGACTACCCGAAAGCTTAAAGAAAGGATTCGGATCGTATGAGAAAAACAATTAGCATTATCGTGTGCGCAGTTATTGCCTTAGTGGCCGGCGGCCTGATTATTGTGAACCGGCGGAACGCAGCCGCCAATGATGCCCTGGCCGCGGCCAGACAGCTCGAGTTCACCGTCAATGACCAGCAGATGATCTATGCCTATGATGAAAACAGTGAACATTACGTCACCTTTGATACGCAGATGAAGCGCAAAAACGGCGACGTCTTTGACCGGAACTACTCCGGCATCGAATTTGCCGATATCCTGCGTGATCTGGAGATTGAAATCACTGACAGTACGACCGTGAAGGCGGTCTGCGGTGATCAGTACGAGATCGAACTGACCGCAAAGGAAATCCTCAACCCGGGCAACATCTACCTCGTCACCCGGGAAAACGGTGAGGAGCTGGATGAAGAAAGCGGCCCGTTCATGCTGGTGGTGAACTATGATGAATTCTCTACCCGCTGGGCCAAAAATGTCGTTAAAATCACAGTGAATGAATAATCATATTGAAATACACGAAAACACGCTCCGCAAGACATTCCGGGACCGGATCTGTTTTGATCATGAACGCACGGTCTATCATCTTCTGGCAGATACCGGCCTGGCGCCGGAACTGCTGGAACAGCATGATCAGACCCTGCTGACCCGGTATATTGACGCTCCTTCCCTGGCAGCTGTGCTTTCAAACGGAACCGTTCCGGCCAATCTGGAAGATGCCCTGTTCAGCTGGCAGACCGGTTTCCTGGACTGCTGTCATGCCCGCAGCGGGATGTGGATTACGGCTGATGACCTGAATCCCCGCAACCTGCTCGCAACACCAGACGGCATGATCGGGATTGACTATGAAGACTGGCATGCCGGCAGCCTGGCGGAAAGCTGTGCCGTCCTGCCGGCGATGATCCGGATGATGCGCCTGCCGGAAGATGTGCGGACAAACCTGGCCGGACGGCTGGAAAACCGGCTGGCACAGTATTATGACCTTTCACCGGAACAGCTGGATGCAGAAGTGAAAACCAGATGTGCCGCTGTCAGCCGCAGACGGCAGGTCATGCCGGTGCTGCGCCAATCCGCCTGTGCTGTCCTGGCGGGCGGGAAATCCTCCCGCATGGGAACTGACAAGAGCGGGCTGCTGCTGGATGGCTATACCTTTCTGGAACATATCCTGCATACCGTGCAGATCTTTGACTGCATCTCTCTCAGTGCGGCCCGGCCGGCAGACCAGTCTGCTTATCCGGTCATCTGCGACAACATTCCTTCCGCCGGTCCTGCCGGGGCCCTGCAGGCTGTCCTGACAGGCGCAGAGACCTCGCACGTCATGATTGTCCCCTGTGACACACCCCTGCTGACCCGTGATACCATCCTGGCCATGTACGAAGACCTGGACGAAACGGCAGACGCGGTGATCCTGCGCTGCGGCCGGCGGGATTACCCGGTCATCGGCATTTACCGGAAGACAATCCTGCCGGTGCTGGAAATGATGCTGCGTGAAAAGGACTACCGGATGAAAGACCTGCTTTCCCGGATCCGCACCAGGTACCATGTCACAGCGAATGAAAAAGAGATCTTCAATGTCAACACACCGGAAGATCTCGAAACAATCAGAATTCTGTATGAATCCGGACAATGATCAGTCCGGATTTTCCTTTTCCGCAAGCAGATTGTACAGCAGACGCTCCCGGTCCCGCATGAAGAGACTCATGACCCGGTAGCTGTCAGTGTCTTCATACTGAACGGGGTGAACCCTGCCCTCATCAAAGGACAGAATCACCGCGCCGGGATAAGCCAGCAGGATCGGTGAATGCGATGCAATAATGAACTGTGAGCCGCCGCCGACACTGTCATGGATGGCCGCCAGCAGGGTCAGCTGATGGGACACGGATAGGGCCGCCTCAGGTTCATCCAGCAGATACAGACCCCGCCCGGAAAGGTGATTTTCCGCCAGGGAAAGGAAGCTTTCACCATGTGACTGCTCATGATAATGCGCCGGGATCCCGCCCGGGCCGCGGCTGTATTCTTCTTCCATCGTGGCCACATTGAAGAAACTTTCCGCCCGCAGGAAATAACCCCACTTTTCCCGCTGCGTCCCGCGGATGACCTGCATGTGCTCAGCCAGGCCGGAACCGCTGTCATGGGTGGAAAACCGGTAGTTTTTCGAGCCGCCTTCCGGGTTGAAACCGGCTGCTTCAGCCAGTGCTTCAAGAAATGTGGATTTTCCCGTGCCGTTTTCCCCGGCCAGAAACGTCACCGGGCAGGTAAAAGACAGTTCACTGACGCTGGTCAGCGCCGGCACCGTGTGCAGCCAGTTTGTACGGTCCACATCCTGCCAGTTAATGCGGATGCCGCGGATAAACAGTTCATTCATGAACCTACTATACCATAGAGCACAGAAGATAAGAAAACGTCCGGCCGCAGCCGGACGTTCCGTTATTCTATCCGCCGATCAGGGCAAGTACTTCCGGGATATGGCTGCTCTCCAGCCCGGCTTCCTGCTGGGCGGCAAGGTCCGCACGGATGGTCTCGGCCTGCCCTTCGCCAAGTGACGCGATCAGGGCAAACAGCCGGTCGCATTCTGCGTAGTTCCCGCAGTACAGTTCGGCATAGGCCAGGTTCAGGTTTGCCAGCACATGATCCGGCTGCCGGCGGCACGCCTCCAAGGCTGCCAGCCGGGCCGCTTCCGGATCCCGCAGATGAATCAGGTCATAATAAGATTGCCATGCATAATACTGGGCAGCATGGAAATCACCCAGCGCCGCATAGACTTTTTCATATTCCTGCAGGCCGCTTTCAAACAGTACCTTTGATTCTTCATATGTCCTGGCCTTGAACGCG
>JAFOIT010000176.1 GCA_017420585.1 Solobacterium sp. | reverse complement strand
TGACCACTTCCATTCGGAAACCCGCATCGATGAAGTCACAATGCTTGCAGAATGGGTAATTCTGCCGGCCATTGGCAATCTGCATGCGCATTTCCTTCATCTTTTCGGAATTCCAGATATCCTTCAGCGGGGTTGTGTTGAGATCCCCGAAGTCAGTGACTTCGACGTTGTCACAGCAGCACAGTCCCACCTTCCCGTTCGGGGTAATCCAGATATCGGTAAACGGCAGAAGACACGGTTCGGTGATCACTTTTTCCGTTGCCTGCTTGTTCGGCGAACTGCCGGCCCGGTTGGTCAGGACTTCCTTGATATAGCGGATCTGAATCTGTACATCAAGGTCCTTGAACTCTTCCGGATGTGACTTGATATAATCATAGACTTCCTGCACGTTTTCATGCAGTTTCATCTCAAGACCATAGTTGTTGATGATGAGCTGGTTGATATACGGCTGCAGTTCCTTTACCTTCTTTACCGTCAGCATCAAGCCGTTAGTCGAGCAGAAGATGAAGGAATCCGGCAGCTTCTCCCTGGCATATTTGTGGAAGTCAACAAGCCTTGTATCAAGGAACGGTTCATTGTTCCCGTACAGGGTCAGATGCCCCTTGTAACCCCAGTCGGCCAGCTGATCGATCACAGAGTAATACAGATTCTCGTCCATCTTCATGAACGGCCGGCGCTCCGCATGGATATTGGCGCTGCAGAACTCACACTCAGAATTGCAGCGGTTGATTGTCTCGATATTGACGACATGCGGCATCGGCGCTTCTTCCTGACTCAGAAACCAGGCACAGTACGCATCCTGTGTCTTCCTTCTGCGGCTGAACTGCAGTTTCAGATACGCATTGCTTGCGAGGTTGGGAAAATGCTTTCTGGCCCACCAGCCGAAACTGCCCATAAAGTTATTCATTCTTACCGGCATGAACTGACACCTCCGTTATTTCTTTCCTTCTTCGTGATATTCCTTTTCGGTATTGACGCTCCAGATATTTGTCTTGTCCGTTACACCGTTGAGGATATTCTTAACGGTTTCAAACGAAGTTGTCATGGAGTGATCGATGTTGTTGTATCGGTGCTGGCCGTTGCGGCCGACGCAGTACAGGTTCGGAATCGTGTCGAGCCATGCCTTCAGCGTATCCATCTCTTCATACGTATCAAAGTATGCCGGATATGCCTTCTTCACCCGTTCCACATGATAATCGAGTACTTCTTTTTCATTCTCAATGAGCCCGAGTTTGATCATCTCGCTCACACCGAGTACAGCGAAGTCTTCATCATCCATGGACCAGAGCTGATCCCCTTCATTGCAGAAGTATTCCAGCCCCATCCAGACAGTATGTTCCAGATCCTTGACCAGGTACGGGGACCAGTTGTTGTAAATCTGGAAACGGCCCATCTGCACGCTGCGGTCATGAACATATACCCAGTTGTCCGGCACGATGCCACCGACGGTCTTCATATCCGTCTTGTTTTCCAGATGCAGCCTGCTGATCAGCACACCGACGGTCATATAATCACGGTACGGCAGACCGGCAGCGATTCTCGCCGCTGTCTCAGGCACATCATTCATGCCGGCCACAAGATCTTTGATCGGCATGGAGGAGATGACCACATCACCAGTCATTTCCCTTGTTTCACCGTCCTGCTCGTAGATAACGGACGTAATGATATTGTTTTCATCTTTCCGCACACCGGTGACCCGCGCATTCATCAGGATTGTACCGCCGAGTTTCCTGACTTCTTCTGCCGTCACATCCCACAGCTGTCCCGGGCCGAGCTTCGGATAACTGAATTCTTCAATCAGCGAAGTATCGATCTTCCGGTCTTTTTTGCCGATCTGTTTCTCAATGGCGTTTTTCAGCACACCCATAATGGATACGCCCTTGACCCGCTGGGCACCCCAGGACGGATCAATCTCGGAAGGATGACGGCCCCACAGGTTGGCTGTATAGTGTTCGAAGAACATGGAATACAGTTTCCTCCCGAACCGGTTGATATAAAAGTCTTCCAGAGAGTTTTCCTTCCTCTTGGCAACGGCCGCCTTCAGATAACTGCAGCCGACAACCATCGTTGTGCCAAGGCCCATGTTCTTGAACGTCTCTGCTTTAAGAGATATCGGATAATCAAAGAACTTCCGGTTGAAGAAAATACGGGAAACACGGTTCCTTCTCAGCATGACCCTGTCTGTCTTTTCCGGATCAGGACCGCCTGCAGTCAGCGTCACTTTGCGGTTGAGGGCAATATCATCCGCAGCGGGACTGCCCTGTTTCGGCAGCATCATGTCCCACCAGTCGTTGACTTCCCTGCTCTTGGAGAAAAAACGGTGTCCGCCCATATCCATACGGTTTCCCTTGTACTCCACGGTACGGGAAATACCGCCGAATTTGTCACTTTCTTCAAATACGACAACTTCGTATTCGTCGGACTGTTTCAATAGTTCATATGCGGCTGTCAGTCCGGCCGGGCCGGCGCCGATAATCAGTGCTTTTTTCATAATATCCTCTTTAGAACTCGATGAATATTTTAACATAACCTTCCGGCAATGTCAGTTGCAACCTCCCGGCAAAGCGAAAACAGGACAGGATTTACCCCTGTCCTGCTGTTTTTGCAGCACTGTGTTTATCAGGATCACGCAGCAGTACCTGCAGATCCTGCAGCATCAACACATCTGCAGAAGATAATCCGAATTCCCGAAGCCTCGATACCGGCAGGAAATTTCTGTCATCCAGAAGTCTGTCATAGGCCGGACTGCGGTTTACAATACGGGCCGGGATTTCCGTCATCCCGCAGCAGGCAGCCAGGACTGTGCGGTGCAGTCCGTCAATAATCCGGAAGTCCGTATCAATCAGAATCGGGTAATTCCGATCATAGCCGTTTTCAAATATTGAAGATTTCAGTTTCTGCAGTTCTTCATAACGCTTCTCCGCTGTCGGCAAACTGCTGTGGAGTGCCATTGCCCGGCAGTACAAGTCCTTTTGTTTTAATACCCCGCACAGTCTTGCGGCAAGCCAATAATGCTCGGGATTCTGCATCGCCAGAAGATCTTTCAGCATGATCTTTTTTTCTGTTACCGGCTGACCGTAAATCAGTTCATGCAGAAGCGGGTATACAAAAACCTGATGATGAAAACCGGCTTTGTCCAGCAGAGCCTGCACTTCCCTGCGGCCGGCTTCGTGAACAGCAACCAACACCGCAGAGTCCGACGGCTCAACATCCTGCAGCAGCCAGACCGGCAGCCCGTGTTTTGCTTGCTGTTCCCCGCCGCGGCTGACCATAAAGCAGGTTACACAGTCAGCAGCCTGATGTATCTGCAGGGCCTCCCACAGCAGATCTGCCACATAACCGGCACCGAAAATGATGACTCTGCTGTTTCTGACCATGGTCAGAAAATCTTCTGTATTCATTGTTTTTCTGTCCATTCAATTACCCTGATTGCTGTCACCGGGTGCGTTTTCCGCTCCCTTTCGGGCGGCAGTCTCATATAATCCCCATATTTAAAACTGAGATATTCATCGTACGCCGCAACCCCGGAAAAAATTTGCCCCTCAAAATCAATCTCTGCCGTTTCTGTATACCATTTCTTCAGGTACATGTACTGCCTGTCAGGCGTAGGAAACAGAAGAATACGGACCATGGAGGAATCGTGTTTCCCGGCCCGGCGGACCATGCTGTCAAAATAATGCAGCACTGATTCTTCCGGAAGCCTGCTGAGCATACTGTAAGCAGT
>JAFOIT010000175.1 GCA_017420585.1 Solobacterium sp. | reverse complement strand
GCAAGTGGCTGGGCAAGGAAATCTTCGAGTACGGCAACAAGGAAAAGCAGAACCAGATCGGGGTAGTCACCGGCCTGGCCTATACGTCATTCGGCGGGGATATCCTGCAGATCGAAGTGAACTACTTTGAAGGCAAGGGCAAGCTGATCCTGACCGGGCAGCTGGGTGATGTCATGAAGGAATCCGCTGAGATTGCGATTGACTATGTCAAGGCACATGCCCGGGAACTGAACATTGATCCGCAGTTCTTTGACAGCCACGACATCCATATCCATGTTCCGGAAGGGGCAGTGCCGAAAGACGGCCCGTCCGCCGGTGTGACGATGACCACCGCACTGGTTTCGGCCTTGAGCAACACGCCGGTTCATTCCGACCTGGCAATGACCGGTGAAGTGACGCTGCGGGGGAATGTGCTGCCGATCGGCGGTCTGCGCGAAAAGAGTCTCGCCGCCAACCGGGCCGGCATCACCAAGATCGTGATCCCGAAGGCCAACATGCGTGATATGGAAGATATTCCGGATGCGGTCAAGGAACATGTCAAATTCGTACCGGTGGAAACCATGTCCCAGGTACTGAAGGAAGCGCTGGTCCGCTGATGTACCGCAAGGCTGAGTATCTGGCCAGCAGTGCCTATGAAAGTCAGTGGCCCGTATCCGACCTGCCGGAAGTCATCTTTGCCGGCCGGTCCAATGCCGGCAAGAGCAGCCTGATCAATGCCCTGACCAACCGGAAAAATCTTGCCTACAGCGGCAAGACACCGGGCAAGACACAGCTGCTGAATTTCTTCCTGATCGAGGACCGTGTTGTCTTCGTGGATGCCCCGGGCTATGGCTATGCCAGAGGCGGTGACCAGTCCGCCAGAGTGTTCGGCCGGCTGATGGAACCGTATTTCCGGCACCGGGAACAGCTCAAGGCGATGGTCATTGTGCTGGACATCCGCCGCACGCCGTCTCCGGAAGACATCCAGATGGTGGAATATGCCAAACAGGCGCATCTGGCCATCCTGGGTGCCTGCACCAAGGCTGACAAGCTGAGCAACAATCAGATTGCCGCCCAGCTGAAGATCATCGCGGAGACCCTCGGACTTGGAAAACAGAACCTTATACCGTGTTCAACGCTTAAAAAGACCGGCATCGAGGCTGTGGAAACAAGAATCGAAGAATATCTGAATCACTGAGAAAGCCGCAGAAATGCGGCTTTTTTGTCTGCAGGGATGAAAGCGTGAATAAAGGTTTCATCGGATACGGATTATCTGCTAAAGTATATCTGTCTGAAACAGCGACAGGAGAACGTATATGAGAAACAGATCTGCCATGCAGTGGGTAATCAGCATTGTTTTATACTGTATCGGGTTATTGTGCCTGGCTTTCGGGGTTGCCTTTTCCGCCAATGCGGGTCTTGGCATCTCACCGGTCAATTCCTTGCCGTATGTGATAGCTTCGTGTCTTGGCAGGGAAGCGTCTGTCGGCACGATTGTGACGGCTGTATTCTGTTTCTATATCCTGCTGCAGGCCCTGATCCTGCGGAAGGATTTCCGGCTGTTCAATGTCCTGCAGATTTTCTTCAGCACGCTGTTCGGCTATTTTGTAACTTTCTCCAAAGGGGTTATGGGAAGCTGGCGGATCATGGACGGTTATGCCGGCAGCCTGATCATGCTCGCCATGAGTATTGTCATTGTTGCCTTCGGGGTATTCCTGTATGTCGGGGTGGATATCATCCCGATGCCGATGGAGGGACTGACCATGGCCATAGCGAAGAAGGCAGGAAAACCATTCGCCAAAGTCAAGACAATTGTGGACTGTTCCGTCGTCGTCCTCGGACTGATTCTATCCCTGCTGATCCTGCATGACCCGTTCCGCTGGATCAGGGAAGGGACAGTCCTGTCGGCCCTTATCACCGGCAGGCTGGTATCCGTTTTCCGCCGGCTTTTTGGCGCCCGGGTGGAGAAACTGGCCTGCGGAACAGACGGAAAGTAATCCGATCCAAGCCCGGAAGGGCTTTTTGTCTGCAAGCAGAAATATTATTCTGTCTTTTTACCGGCAAAAGTGCGAAAATAAAAAAGTTCATTTTAAAACAGGAGGGCATAAGATGAGTAAAAAACAGAACAGTCAGCTGATTCGCGACCTGACGACCGGCAGTGTACCGGTTACACTTCTGACTTTTGCCACACCGCTCTTCCTGTCGGGTCTTCTTCAGACGGTTTACAACATGGTAGATATGATCGTCGTCGGCCGGTTTGTCGGCACCAACGGGCTGTCAGCCGTGGCGATCGGCGGCGAGGTGCTGCAGCTGCTGACCTTCGTGGCCATGGGCATTTCCAATGCCGGCCAGATCACGATTTCCCGTTATGTCGGCGAAGGCCGGCGGGACCGGGTAGGGCAGATGGTCGGGACGATGTTCACGCTGCTGATGAGCGCGGCCATTATCCTGATGATCATCTTCCTGTTCGGCTACAAGGGTGTCATGCGCTGGCTGAACACACCGGCCGCGTCTTGGGATATGACCCGTGATTACATTGTCACCTGCATCTGCGGCCTGGTATTTATTTACGGATACAACATGGTGTCCGCCATGCTGAGAGGCATGGGAGATTCCCGCCATCCATTCCAGTTCATTGCGATTGCGTCAGTACTGAATATCATTCTGGACCTCATATTTGTGGCCGGCATGAACCTGGGGGCGTTCGGGGCGGCGCTGGGCACGGTGATCGGGCAGGCTGTCAGTTTTATCTTTGCCCTGCGGCTGCTGTACAGAAACCGGGAACAGTTCTACTTTGATTTCCGGCCGGAACACTTCCGGATTTACAAGGAAGTCATCAAACCACTGCTTTCGCTGGGTATTCCGATGGTGATCCAGTCCGCAGCAATTACGTTCTCCATGCTGTTTGTCAATTCTTATGTAAACTCGTACGGTGTCAATGCGGTGGCAGTGACCGGGGTCGGCCGGAAGATCGAGCAGATTGTCAATATTGTTTCCCAGGCGGTTTCCAGTGCCGGCGGCGCGATGATTGCCCAGGCCCTCGGGGCCTCCAAGACGAGCCGGGTGCCAAAGGTTGTCCTGACAGCGTTCTGTGTCGTGGCGGTGCCGGCAGCGCTGATGGGGATTATTACCGTGCTGCGGCCGGAATGGCTGTTCGGATTGTTCTCCTCCGATGAAGCGGTGCTGACTCTGGCGTTGACGTACATACCGTTTGCCCTGATTCAATATACCGGTTCCACGGTGCGTCCGGCTGCTTTCTCACTGATCAACGGTTCCGGCAATTCCCGGCTGAATCTGACGGTGGCACTGCTTGACGGCATTGTCTGCCGGATCGGGCTGGCGATGCTGTTCGGTGTGAAGATGAATATGGGAATCCGCGGGTTCTGGCTGGGCAATGCGCTGTCCGGGCTTGTGCCGGGTGTCATCGGGGCTGCTTATCTGCTCAGCGGCACCTGGAAAAACCGGGTATCCGTCAAAACTGCCTGAGACCGGCGGATGTATTTCTGCCCCGGCAGTGGTCAGGGGATCAGGAACT